>DASQWJ010000128.1:0-3923 GCA_035640315.1 Nitrososphaeraceae archaeon | reverse complement strand
GGACTGTTACCCTCATGATAATTTGGGTAGTTACGAGATTTCCAGGGAATCCGATTAACGGCAGAGGAGGATCAATTGGCGAAACGGCAATTGTAGTTGAAATATTTCAGGCTGCATTTGTGATATTGAGCATAATAATCTTATCTAGAGATGCAAAGGTGAGAAAATAAAGGAGTTGAAAACCCCGCTAGCTTATGCGTTCGATGAATAATGGAAAATACCGGTCATACATCAAAGGAACGGAATATTCAATTCAGGGTTCCCATAAAGATATATTAAAATAATATTCCTAATCTATAGTAACAATAGTAGAATCACGACATGTTTACTTAGGGCAAGTGATGAATTATATCCCTTATGATTTATGGATATGGGCCTTAATTTTTTCCTGCATCTCTGGTTTGAGTACATCCTCACGTGTGTATCCGTGATCTTTAATTGCATGGTCAATCAAATTATCCATTAATTCTTTTTCTGATTCGCCCTTTCCTACGAAATCGCAATCGACTCCAACATCCCTACATGACACCGATAACATGTTTGAATATAGTGGGTAATACTATTTAAGTATGATAAAAAGCCAATTAGCTAGATTTCTGATTCTCGTACGACTTTAAGAGTAGTGCTATATTCAAAATTACTACCGTACCGGCAAGTAGAAAAAAATAACTCAATTAGACGATTTCAAATACTTCTAATTTCCAAGAGAGGATGAATTATCTGTAGTAGTAGTCGTACTTTCGCTTGCAGGAGGCTCTTCAAGTTTAAGATTCACTGTAAGCACATTTGATACAGGTATTTTCTTTGTCAAATCTGTGAATGTTATATTTGCTAGTATACTTTGAATTGACTTGTCAAGAAATGTTGTCTTGAGCACTTCTAAACCACCATTCCCTTGTGCAGTAAACCCGCTTGGAATAGAAGTAGTACGAATCAACGATCCATTTGGAGCATACACCTTCATTACTGCATTTATCATTTCATTTTGTATTGTTTCATCCTCGATAGTATACTCTACTCCCACTCTAACCTGATTTGCATCAGTATTTGTCAGAGGTACAAAGCTCGAGTTGCTCAGGGCAATAGATATTCTCTCGCTATTCTGTGCGAATGATTGTGTATCACTAGTCGGTGGTAAAAAACCAAAAAATGACAAAGCCAACACAAATAAAATGATAGAGTTTGATGAATGAGAATTGTTGTTTAATCACTAATGATTATCTACTCTAAATAAAAAATCTTTCTTATCGATATTTGGTTTAACAATCATAATTTACTTGCAGTAATCGGAATGATAATTTTACATGTAATTATCAGAAGCAAAAACTTGTACTACCTTATTCCAAGCAGTAGCCAGGTTGTCTGTATTATACCCTCCTCCACCTAAACCAATAATTTTGCCACCAGCTTTCTCATGAGCAATCCTGTGTAATACTTGAGCAGCATATTCATGTGATTTATCAGAGTATTTCAAATGTGTTAATGGGTCTCCTGATAAACCATCTGCACCACATTGGAAAATGATAAGATCGAATTTTATAGACTCTACGAAATCCTGGATTTTTGTAAAGGCCGATAGAAAATCACGATCAGTAGCACCCGGTGGAATAGGTAAATTCATCTTGGTACCTTTTGCATCTCCTAAACCCGTTTCTGATTCAAATCCAGTACCCGGATATAGAAATGAACCATCTTCGTGAATATCGGCAATAAATAGATCAGGATCGTCTTCAAATTCATAGAATACCCCGTCTCCATGATGAGCATCAATGTCAACATACAGAATTTTCTTTAGATCATAATTTTTTCTTGCATAAAATATTGCAATCCCTATGTCATTGAAGACACAAAAGCCCCCAGCTGCATTTCTTCTCGCATGATGCAGACCGCCAATCGGATTGAAAGCATGAACAATTCCATTTGTTCTATTAACTACAGTATCCAAAGCCAAGATAGTAGATCCCACAACATACATCGATGCATCAAATACCCCTTTGAAGGAAGGTGTATCTCCTGAGTCAAGATAGCCAGAACCAGCTATTGAAGATTCTTTTACAAAATCGATATATTTTTTTTCATGAAAAGAGGCTACCGTGTTTTCATCCACTAAAGCAGGTGGCAATAGTTTCAAGTTACCTGTATGCATTGAATCTGAATCATTAAGTGCTGACCAAAACGCTTCAAGTCTTTTAGAATTCAAAGGATGTTTCTCACCAAAGGAATAAGTCAAAAGTTCACTGCCTACAATGACTGCAGATTTACACATTATTTACATTACCAAGACATACTATTAGTAGATTTTTAGACTATCAATGCCGAAACTTTTCGTTTGTTCCACAGTGCAATTACTTTATCTAACATGATAAGGTATCGATTGCAGGACTGGGGAGACTGGGAATTGATATTTTTTTCAAAAATGTTTAATAGCACGATTCCATTAATATATGCTGATATAAGAATGTGCTATGATTTTGAAATCCCAGAGAGGATAAAACAAAAAAATAGAATTGTCTCCGAAAAAGAAGAGCAAGAGAAAGAGGTATTAGAACCTATTAAGGTTCCTAACTAAAATATTTTTTCTCTTGTCCTTTTGTTATACGATGTTTAAGTAGATTCAATTAATGTTACTTTTAATAATGACCTAGATTGGATAATGATTTATCTACTGTATGTAAGTTTGGTTAGAGTTATCAAAGTTTTTGATTAATTCATATTTATTTTCAAATCTATCATAGCTTACAGAACCCAGTTGAGGAAAAATTTTCAATGGATCCTTTGCAATAGCCGTTACCGTATATTCTTGACCAAAGAATTTTTCACAAAGCTCTACACACATTTGCCTGACTTTTTGCTCTTCTAATATTCCAAAAGTATGAAGATACTCGTGCAAAAGTACGGTAAAAAGATAAGAGTTGTATTCTACATTCGAAGCTGAGTATTCCTTTACCAGGTCCAGCAAGATGCTGTTAATGGCAATGACATTTGATCCCAATACATGATAAGCACCAACTCTTGTCGGCATCCTGTGAAGCATCAAGCTTAAACCGGCACGTTTCATTTCGTATACGGAATTAACAGAGTACTTTACAAACTCGAAAACTTCATTAAAATCCTTCAAACTTCTTAGCTTGTCATTATTGTTAATTTTGTCCTCTGTTGTGATGATTCTTGTCACTTAATCTGATTCCTATATTCTCGTTTTAGCCCTATAAATCATGGCCTCTCCAATAGTCTATGGTCAGTGGATCTGATATGTGAGAACAAAGAAATTCAGTAAATTAATTAGGTAAACATGCTATATACTAACACATAATTTATGGACACGAAATGGAAAGAAGATTCCGGTCTTAGGGCCAGAATGGGTTTGAGTTTCGTTATCTTGGGTATATTATATGTCGTATTCTTGAGCATCCTAAATTATCTTGGAGTAGGATACATTCCACTTGCAATAATTGCATCCGTAATGATTTTAGCCCAATGGTATTTTTCCGACAAGATAGTTCTTTGGAGCTCCGGCGCTAGAATTGTGTCAAGAGAGGAATATCCTAGACTACATGAAATTGTGGAAAGACTTTCCACAAATAATGGACTTCCAAAACCTAAAGTTGCAATGGTCAATTCTAATGTGCCAAACGCATTTGCGACAGGCAAGAGTCCTAAAAGCTCGCTGGTAGCGGTAACTACAGGTCTTTTGGATCTCCTCGATGATGATGAGCTTGAAGCTGTTTTAGGACACGAATTAACTCATGTTAGGAGCAGGGATGTATTGGTTCTAACTTTGGCGAGTATATTTTCTACTGTAGCATGGTATCTCATGCAATTCGGATTTTATGGTGGATTGCAAGCCAGAAATCGAAATTCTGCCGGATCTGGAGCAATTGTGTTGCTAGTTGCAATCGTAACTTGGCTTGTGAGTTTCTTGA
>DASQWJ010000127.1:0-4289 GCA_035640315.1 Nitrososphaeraceae archaeon | reverse complement strand
ACTATCGAGATTTGCAAAATGATCCACTTCTACCTCAATTTCTATATTGGGCCCAGTTGACCTATTTTTGGGTGGAATAGAAATCCTTATCCGTTGAGTCATACTATTCCTTATTTGACAAATATTTAAAATTATTGGAATTAAACATTATTGTAAATATTATTTAATTTAAGTTAAGATTTTATGAATAAAAATGTCGCTAGATTAAAAAATATATAAAATCTAGTTAAAGAAAAATTAACGAATGAATAGACCACATCCCAAATTAGCATTATTTGGTCATGTATATGATATTCGAGTTCAAAAGCTAGTAATTTCACTAGCTATGCTCATCTTTATTTTCTCAATGATTATTTTTTCTTTAATTTCCACGGTAAAAGTCGATCCATCAGGAGAAATTTCATTCACTTCGGAGAAAGTGATAGAATTCATTGATGATGCAAAAAGGTCACTAGGCGAGGGTAATGTGACCAAAACGCTATCTGGCTTATTTACAGCTCAAAGGATTCTTGCCCAACTTGACCGTAACTCCTCATCAATACAGGAATCAAAGATTCTCATTCGTGACGCTATCCAAGCAGTAGTAAATGGTAAAAAAGATACAGCATTATCAAAACTTAATTTAATATACAAACAACTTGCAATTGAATTACCATCAAATGAAACAACCAAGTCAATCACGCGAACTGCGAATAAAACTCCAATACCTGAATTAATATTACCAAATAATGAAACTTCGGTCACTTCCAGAAACAAGACTTTCAGTACAACCAGATCATTTGAGAATAAAACTCCAATACCTGAATTAATATTACCAAATAATAAAACATCAAGTACGGTTTACAATGATACTGGTATGAAATATCTTACTTATGACAACCGTTTATTTGGCATAAAAATACAGTATCCGGAGGGCTGGACTGTAAGAAGCTACAATTATAATAAAGGTGGAAATAATACAGTTGTTGGATTTTTTTCTCCATCAGAACTAACTTCGCATGTAGGAAATATTTCAGGAATAACTGGACAGTTTGTACCATATTTTGACATATTTGTATATCAATCCAAAAATATGTCACTTGAAACTATTATTAAGGCTAGTGTAGATAGACTTCGAAATCACACTTATTCTGAAATAGTTGAATCAAAACCGTATATCCTTAATGGAAATCTCAATGCACATTTACTGGTTCATTCGGCCACTAGAGTAGGAGAAAATGAACTCTATAAGAGAATTCAGATTTATGCTCTCCTTAATGGTAAAGTATATTTATTGACTTTTAGTTCGCAAGAGGAATCATTCTCAAATTACTTGCCGGTAATTAAGAAAATGATAGATTCATTCGAAATTCTGAAAAATGTTGGAGATAAGTGTTTTAATAAAACTAAGGAATGTTAATATCACCTGACAGATCAAACCCTACATTATTTATTATGTTACATTGTCCACCTAGTAAATCACCATTAGCTGGATTATAATCTAGGACAACAGCATTACTTCCGCAATAAAATTCATTACTTCCATTGCCACCAATCATTGTCGTAATTCCAATTCCAGCAATGAGTTGATCATTACCATCCCCTCCAATTAGTAGGTCATTTCCAGATCCTCCAAAAAGTGCGTCATTTCCAGGTCCACCGTCAATTAAATTAACATCTGCTTCGGAAATTATGATGTCATCGCCCTGTTGTCCAAATAGTCTGTTGTCATCCTTTCCACCATAAATAATGTCATTGCCTGCCCCAGCATATACATCATCGATTCCAGCACGCGCGTATATTATTTCGTTGCTTTCGTTACCATTAATCTTATCATCACAATTGGTTCCCAACACCAGAGATCCTTTTTTCTTTACGCCAGATATCTCGCCAGTGATATAGCTGGTTTGACACTTGGTGTTTTGTAGCTTATCGAGTGGATTTGAATTGAAAAGATTATCCAAAGCCTTTCCTATACCTTGATTGATATCATCCAGAAAACTAAGATCCAAATTAGCTTGATTCACCTCTGCATTGGCTTGGTGACCCATCAATAATAATTCTAGTGATATTACAAATCCAATTCTGAAAAGCTTTTTAGGGGAATCTTTCATATGCATATTTTAATTCCCTATCTACTTCCAATGCGTATTAAGTATTTATAATCATCTTCCAAAAACTGGAAAAAGCCAAGTAGCCAGCAATGGAGCCCTAGTATATGCAGCATTCAAATCCCGACGCGCCTAAGTCAATGACGTATTGTTTAACTACCTTTCACATTTAATTGAAACTATGATACCATCATATGGTAACTCTAATCATTTTACTTCATTAAAGTATAAAAAATCAAGGGCCGCTAAATTCTACAACGGAGTAGAAAGCATTTTTGCCCGAATCATCGAAATTCAAGTGTGGTGTAGATATACGCATTAGCTTTGTTTTGGCTGCTTCGGCAAGTTTCCAAATAAAACCTTTCGGAAGTTGTATCTTTGTGTCCTGTTCTTCACCAGTAACGGGATTTACGAAACTTTCGACTTGAACATCCATTATATCAGGAATGGAAAAACTACTCTTCTTACCGTCTATTTTTGCGATTATATCCACAAATTGGGGCTCAAGAAAATATTTACAAGTAGATGCAAATATTACGAATGGACCGCTTCCTTTTGCTTGTCCTGAAAAGATGGAGATGATACAATTACGTTGCTGCTCGTTTGAATTCTTTGTAATGAATAACTGCATAGTTCCATTACCTTCGTGTATGGCTTTAGGCCAGGAGAAGGCTGTTATAATATCAAGGTTGTCTAGTTTAACATCAGCATAGTTCCCTGCCTGAATATGATATAATGTCAAAGCCCTGCAGAATCCATTGGTTGGAAATCCATTGAAGTTACACGGACATCCAAAATCACAGTTGCAAGTCTCTACATAATCTGCCTTCAATTGCCATTTAGAAATAGAAGCTTGAGTTGACGTCATTATTATTTTAAAGGATAATAGGATATTAAGTATTTCCTAGTTTCAGGCAATTGAAACAATAAAAGACACTTGAAAAAATATCCCCACATATTCAGATTGCCGTCATATGGATTTATCACCCATTTCAGATTAGCTTTCATTTGCGCCAAAATCACAAGATACACACTACGAATGGGCATTACCTTGAAAGTGTATAGAATTTTAACTCAACTTTTTCTTGGAATAAATCTAGCTAATTATTAGTTTAAGAGTTCTAGTAAAGGAGAACCATTGATGTTATAGCCGGAAACACCATTGCAGCCATTCCTTCAATCGAGGTAACAGTAAATAATGTAATTAGTACCTGATTGTAAGAATTCATAAGATTTCATCGTGTCTGTTTGAATTTTGATTATATCTAGGAAACTCCAGCAATTGAGAGAGACAGAAAAAATTATGAACTTGTGAAGCAGAAAGCCTATCAAAATAAAACTAGAGAAAATATCTATTGTTTACTAGTTTAATGAGCTAACCGTTAAAGGTTTACGGGCCACTCCAATTGAATGGAATGTGTTTGCTAGATTTTCCAGTTCTCTTCCATTGATAGCGGAAATTAGGAAGATTGACCTCGTCGATTACAGCTGTTCCCCAAGTCGCAATTGTGCCGGGCCCTACTTCACTCCCTGGAGGATTAAGGGTCTGAACTCGTTTTCCTGAAGGTGTCATGGGACCGGTCAGAGCTTCACCTCTGGCGATTACCTTTCCTGGTATCTCTGCACTCCAATATCCGAGGTCTTCAGCAACTTCAAACTTTATTGGGGCAAATTCAACTCCGCGGACTTCCCCAATTAATTTTGCGAATTCGGCCATAAAGCCTCCAGCCTTTCCAGTAAAAATCATATTTAGCGCATCTCTCTGCTGTCCGTTAGCCCTTTCGTCAAAGAATACTGCTATGTCTGCTTTTGTGTTACCTGACCAAATATTACCTTTAAAATAAGACACTGCCAAAACATTCAATCCATCAAGGGACATCTCACCATAGACACCTTTGTTAATATGATATGCTAATACCCCGTCACAATCACCATAACTGGGTGTTTGAGCGAATGTACAGGGACATGGAATGTTACATTTGCAAACGTCAAACCAATCTCCTGACAAATTCCAGATAGGAACAATCAATGCTTCTCAAGTAACACGTGGAAGTATATTAGGATTGTATTTTCTTAATTGCTCAAGTCATCCAGTTAATCATATTACTCGTTCGTTTATTTGATTTGTATTTTTGGGTAACTTGGGGCATTGGAACTAAAAGCTATATAATAGATAATAGAACCATAATATTTGCAGTT
>DASQWJ010000126.1:0-6043 GCA_035640315.1 Nitrososphaeraceae archaeon | reverse complement strand
TCAAGAAATCCTGTTGTGCCTGAGTTGTGCTGTCTATTGCTTTCTTATACGATTCAATATCTTCATTTGTTTCTGAATTATCGGCCATATATGTAATTTTGAAGGACTGTTTATTTAATATTATTGAATCTTAAGAAGTCTATAGCAATTTTTGAAAATGCTACTGGTTTTTCAGTAAAAGGAGTATGACCGCATTTCGGAATTATTTGCAAATTTGAATTAGGAATATTCCTGTAGTCTTCGGCATATTTAACAGGAATCATTTCATCTTGTTCGCCCCAAACAATGATTGTTGGTGAGAGTATTTTGCCAAGTCTAGACGACAGATTTGTAGTATTTCTTATTCCTAGCATAGTGGACATGAATGCATACTTTGCATTTGGAAGTTTCATCCTGTCTATAAACTCCTCAATTGTTTGTTCTGTGACAGTACGGGGATCAAATGCCATGTTGATAAATGCCCTCCAGACATTATCGTGTGTTGGATACAATGATGCCAAGATATATTCCTCTAATGTTCTAGTTGAGGTCTTCATGGTCCCAGCTGGAGAAACTAAGATTAGCTTGTCTACCATGCCAGAATTCTTGATTGCAAACTCTGCTGCAACTAATCCTCCGAACGAGGAACCTCCAATGTTTGTTTTCTTGAGACCTAGACTATTGAGGAAATCCTCAAGAAATTTTACAAAGAAGGGGATGTTATACTCTACAGTTGGTTTATCACTATAGCCAAATCCAATTATGTCAGGTACGATGACTCTGAAATGATCACGCAAAAAAGGAATTACCTTTAACCACCGTTCCGCAGATGCCCCTATGCCATGCAATAGTACCAAGGTTTCTTTTTTCTTTGAAGTGAAATTATCATAATCGAGATAACGAATCTTGTTCCCATGAACTTGTATTTTTTTCACTGTAGTTTGTATGGACAATAATCTGCAGTCTGATAGATATTTCTACGTCCACTTTATTACTTTTATCATAAAGTATGACTTTCATAATGTTCAAGTCTTTATCATGTTTGTTCTCACTTGCATGCTCTAGTGAATCTGACTCTATCTCAACTTATCCATAGAGCAATGCATAACGCAAATTTCACTATTGGGTATACTCTGATTGATAAAAGTCTAGGATTAATCGGAGTGCAATTGCTACAAATGTAAAACCTAATAAGAGTCTCAATTTTTGTTCGCTCAATTTACTAGACAATCTTGAGCCAATTTGAGCTCCACCAAAGGCGCCCACTGACAATAAGATTGCAGGAAGGTATTGTGGATTACCTAGTATTATGTGAGTGGTTAATCCTACTATTGATGTAATCATCAGAACGAATTGGGACGTAGGGGCAGCCAAATGCATCGTCAATCCCACGATCATTATCATTAAGGGAACAAATACGACCCCCCCGCCAATCCCAAATAAACTCGACATGATTCCCGCAACAAAGCTAGCAGAAAAGAAGAGGATCTTTACCCATGTGGACTCTAATGAAAACGGGTTTCCATTAATTATTGATTTTCTAAACATCAGATAAATTCCGGTTGTAATTAGGATCATTGCAAGTAATATTTTGAAATAACTCGGGTCAATACTTGTCGAAAGATAAGAACCTAGTATTGCACCAGGAATTGCTAAGATAGCCATTTTAATTCCCAACATATATTGAATCTTGTTTGATCTAGCATACGATATGGTTGAAGAGACACTGGTGGAAGAAACTGCAAAGAGGCTTGTACTTGCTACCTGAGGCGGTGTCAAGCCGAGAAAAGTTAGGGCTGGAGAAATAATGATCCCACCTCCAACTCCAATCATCGAACCCAAGATGCCGGCAATTAAACCAATTAATATAAAAAATGGAAAAAAGAAAAACTCTTCCAAATCAAATACCTATAATTTTTATACAATTAAGCTAAGTTATTAAATTATTTGTAAAAGCCTAGAGATAAGTCAGGCAGGATTTCATACCATGCTTGATTGTCATGAATTAAATTTGGCTAGTTTTTCTTTGATAATAGATGGAGGAATATTTTTGCAACATCTGCGAGAAATCTATTGAAGCACTGACGATAGAAAGTCATATTAACGAATCTGACCATGTTGCTAGGAAAAAAATACTAGAAGAACAATTACAACACAATACCAAGTTTCCAAAATCATTAAAGTCTTCAGTAGATTTGTGGAAAAAAGATTGATACTGGTAACGATTTATGATAATATGCTATAAGTAAAAAATTTAATATGGTAATTCAACACGAGACCTGATTTTGTGTAATTTCTTTTGATACTTTTTGTAGTTCAATTCGGATGAGTTAATTTAAATATGTAAATTATTGTACTTGTAGATCTGGAAAAACAAAAACAACAAGGTGTTCACGCTGATATATTTCGCCCATTTCCCCTAATATTACTTCATACTCCATTTGGGCTAAAATTCTTTGATTATGTGGCAAAGACCAGGGCTGCGAGAGCTTATGCCAGAGCAAATACATACTTGATGCCAGTGATAACGGCGATTATGTTGTTTTTCATCATTCTTTCAATCGCAAACCTGATATCGAATGTTTCTGCTCGAGAGGGTATTAGGGAAATAGGACCTAGAGCAAATCTTCTGATCCCCGTTATTAATCCATTTCTGCCCCTTACTTATACGCTGGTTGCATTGATAATTAGTGTGTTCATACACGAGGCAGGGCATGGAGTTGTCGCTAGAGTCCATGGAATAAAGGTAGAATCAACTGGTATTGCTTTTGTTCTTTTTATTCCAGTCGGCGCATTTGTTAATCTTGACAGAGATGAGCTATCAAAGGCAACACTAAAGCAGAAAAGTGCAGTGCTTACGGCAGGTCCACTGAATAATATGATACTTGCTGGGATCTCATTCGCAGTATTATTCGCCACTCTATCCTCATTGACGCCTATTGCCTCTACCGTTACCTCTAATGGCATAGAATTAATAACTGTTGCAAAGGGATCACTTGCAGAGAAAATTGGTCTCACAGAAGGATCCAAGATTATTTCAATTGGGAACTCTGAAATTCAAAGTCAGGGAGATTTAACACAAGTATTAAGGTCAAATATTGGCAATCAAATTCCAATAGTGTGGCTAGATAAGAACGGGGTTCAACGGTCCGAAACTATTTCAATTCCTGCTAATGCCGCGCCTGATAGACCAATTCTCGGTGTTACTGCTGCTTCTATAGATCCTACTACCGTATTAGAGATATACAAACAGCACCCGCTTCTTTTGTTGCAGATGCCAACACTAGAAAAATCAATGCCTTTTTCAGATTCCATGGCGCCAAAATATAAATCAAATTTATTTGGTGAATCATTTCCCATAGTTGCAAATACGTTTTATTGGTTATTCTTCATAAATTTTAATCTGGGATTATTTAATTCCCTCCCAATTTCAATATTGGACGGGGGTCAATTATACAGTTCACTTATTGAAAGTAGATCCAAAATGAATAAGAACCGTCTCAATCAAATCTCATCGGCAGTATCCACTATAACGATCCTTATCGTGGCCATGTCGCTGCTTCTTCCATACCTACCATTCTGACTGTCGGAAATTCCAAAATATATATTAAGAGAGATGTTCAATTTCTCTGTGGGTACAACCGGTAAGAACTTTAATGGCCTTGCTATAGCGCATTGTGATAATAATTGATTATCACTATTAAAGTAAGGGTAATAGAAATCAGACCGAGTATCTAGAAGAATGCCAAAGTGAGTAAAGGAAATTTAAGCGAAAATTCTGTAGACAAGAGTATTTCTACACTAGAGAACAGTGATAAGGTTAAACAATCTGCAGATCCCGTAAATTCAAATCAAATTCAACATGCAAAAAAAGTTGATGAAGATTTCTTTAAAGATATAATACTGAAATCAATACCAAAAGAATCTCAAATCACAAACATAAGATTTGAAGGGCCATATGTCGCTCTTTATACATTAAATCCTAAATTCTCATTAACTGAATTAACATATTATCTTTCTTCACTTTCAAAAAATGTTAAAAAAAGATTCGTGGTAAGAACAGATCCCTCAATTAGGTTATCAGAAGACGAGACTAGAACCACAGTAATTAAGATGTTACCAAATGAGGTTACTATATCTGCTGTATTTTGTGATGATGCTACTGGGGAAGTTGTTCTTGAAGTAAATCGTCCAGAATCTATAGATGCAAACATGGTAATCGAAATTGCGCAGGCGACAGGCTGGATAGCCCATACTTTGCGGTCCCCTCATATTCAGTCAAGCAGTATGAACATGATTCATTCTACTCAAAAGAGTTCTGCAAAGGAAAGAAATCTTTTCTTACAATCACTTGGTAAAAGAGTTTTCAGATCACCGTTAGTTTTGGAAAGTAACGATTCTAATTTGAATTTCGTTAATCAATCAAGCGAAAAGAGATCTGAAATCACTGAGCTGAAATCTAAGATTAGGAACAAGGAAGAAATAGCTCTTTTCTGTCTGGGCGGTGTCAAGCAAGTAGGAAGATCGTGTTTTATTGTCGTAACATCCGAAAGCAAGATTATGCTTGATTGCGGGATAAATCCTGGTGAACCCTTAGGTATTTCCGCCTACCCACGATTAGACTGGTTCAATTTCGATTTAGATGAATTAGATGCAGTAATAATAAGTCACGCGCATATAGATCATCAGGGATTTTTACCAACTTTATTCAAATTTGGCTACAAGGGACCAGTATATTGCACTGAACCTACTCTACCTTTAATGACGTTGCTTCAGTACGATTCTGTAAAGATTTCAAAGAGCAATGGAACATTTTTGCCATATGAAGCAAGAGATGTAAATGAAGTAATCAAACACTGCATAACGTTACCATATGGGAAACCTACAGATATTTCGCCTGATATTACCATAACGTTTAACAATGCTGGTCACATAATGGGAAGTGCTACAGTACATATTAATGTATTTGGAACTCATAACATTCTATATTCTGGAGATTACAAATATGCACGGACCCAATTGTTGGATAGTGCCGTTTCTGTCTATCCTAGAGTAGAGACGTTGATAACTGAAAGCACTTATGGTAATTCAACTGATATAATGCCAGATCAATCTGTAGTATACAAGACATTTACGGACACTATTAACAAGACTTTGTCCTCTGGAGGAAAAGTATTGATTCCAGTCCCTGCAGTAGGAAGAGCCCAGGAAATAATGTTGGTCCTCGATAAGGAAATGAGAGAGGGACGCCTCGTGGAGGCACCCGTCTTTATTGAAGGAATGATATCAGAAGCTAGTGCAATACACATGGCATATGCACATTATCTTGGATTTGATGTAAGAAAATCAGTATCAAATGGCGTAAATCCATTTCAATCAGAATACTTCACGGTAGTTAACGGCCACGAAAGAAGAGAAGATGTTTTCAATGATGAAAATCCAAGCGTTATTATGGCAACTTCCGGAATGTTGGAGGGAGGTCCTTCTGTGGAATACTTTAAGAAAATCGCTCCAGACAAGAAAAATAACATTATCTTTGTTTCATATCAGATAAATGGAACTTTGGGAAGACGTGTCATAGACGGAGGTCTGATGGAAATAAGTATGCTCGATGAAAAAGGCAAGGTTAAAGTTATTCCCATTAGATGTGCAAGTCAAAAAATTGATGGCTTTAGCGGTCATAGTGATTTTAACCAGATAATGAATTTCACTGCAAGAATAAAACCAAAGAGAGTTCTGGTCAATCACGGTGAAAAATCAAAATCAGAAAATGTAGCAACTAACATTTTCTCAAGATTCAAAATAGGATCTATTGTTCCTGACAGTAGAGAAATCATCAAGTTAAGATAAGAGTATTCTCATGGATTTCCAACTTTTGACTAGGATAATTTGAGATATGAAGTTGGATAAACTCCGCTGATACTATTGGTCTTTATATTGGTAAAGCTGACTCTGAGGCATGAGCTCATTTATATTATTCAGCATTTTCAAATTGATTAATCTAGATTTCTACACTTCCTCAGACTTAATTCAGAAAAGATCTCAAGATTTTGAGAAGTTTGGG
>DASQWJ010000125.1:0-7589 GCA_035640315.1 Nitrososphaeraceae archaeon | reverse complement strand
GAGATTGGTCCTGATGGAAACCTATACGTATTGAGCAATTACAAACATGATGGTACGATATTCAAAATATCTGCGAAAAGTAACACAAATTGAGCATTTTCACTTTGAGTCATGAACCAAGCAAGCTAATGGATAAACGATGGGTCTCTATACCTTTCAAAACAATATAATACACCATCTCGTGAACCAATAAATAGCATCCCATTTGATATGCATGGAGAAGAGTCAATAGCACCCATGGTTGGAAATTTCCACTCTAACTTGCCCGTAGAAGGATTTATACCATAAATAAATGAATCCAGACCTCCAAAAAACATCATTCTGTCAAATGTGCTATATGAAGGAGAAGACCAAATTTTTCCGACAGTTTCAAACTCCCATATTTTGGAACCTATCAAATTGAAGCAGTAAAGCGTGCAATCAGAAGTTCCAAACATGACCTTATCTTTTACCAATAATGGGGACGATAAAACAGGCTTTGATACAATTTTGTTCCATTTTGTAATACCATCCATGTTATTCAGGCAGTATATACCTCCCTCATATGTTCCAACAAAAACTGAATTCTCTGAGACGCATGGTGACGATGAACGTATCTTACCATTTAATTTTGATTTCCATCTCAGTAACCCATCAGTATCAATAGAATAGACATAACCATCGTCTGATCCAAAGTAAAATATGTTTTCGTGGTACGATGGAGAAGACCAAACTTGACCTTTTGTTTCAAAGTTCCAAATTATTTCGCCACTTGAACTAAGAAGATACAAATTATTATCCATCGATCCTAATGCTATTTTTTTTCCTGCAGGACACGGTGATGAAAAAAAATTGCCTCTCATCTGAACCCTATAGATAACGTTTCCATCATTTTTATCAAGGTAATACACAAAATTATTTTCTAAACAATCGCCATTTATCCAGGAATCATATGTAGCACATACTATCATATCATCCATAATGAGTGGTGACGATACAATAGGACTACCAACGTTCTGATGCCATTTTATTTCTCTTCTCAGTATGTCCAAACAAAATATACGTCCAGTGATGGTAGCTACGTATAGGAACCCGCTTTCACTAGCAGGAGATGAAATAATTGGACCTAACTTAATAGTCCAATAGAGTAACGGTCTAATGAGCGGCCTAGTTCTTAAAGAACCTGTTCTTCTTGGGTTCCCGCGGAACATTGTCCATGATTCGTCATATTTACTTGACATACCAATTCTTCTTAAAATAGATTGGGATGATCCATGATAATAATTAGCGATGGGGAATTCAAAAATTTATTTTTTGCAACATTTGCCTGGGGGAATATGATATCCATGGGGACATGAGCGAGGATGTTTTAATAAAGTACATAATGCATCAGTAAATATCTCCTTCATGTGGTGCTCTATTCCACACACCATCTCTTCGTCAATTTCAATTTTTAGAGCTTCATTCATCATTACTTCCAAGAGTCTTGTATTTCTCATCATACGTTCTCCCACTTGTTCTCCTTCTGGAGTCAATTTCATCACAGAATTGCCTTTTGAATATTCAACAAGATCCGCATCGTTTAGTTTGTGAAGCATTTGAACAACTGAAGGTTGTCTAACATTCAAAATTTTTGCAATGGAACTAACTTTAACTTTTTCCTTACGTTCACGAATATGCCATATTGCCTTCAAGTACATTTCAACGTGTTCAGACTCGGCAGTTCCTAAAAATAGCTCTTCATCTTCATCAGAGTTTGTGCTGACGGTTTCTAACATTCGACATAATCTTAATAAGCATATAATTATTAAGGTTCCGTTCGACCACTTTCTGAAAATATATTTATTTTAAGTAAATTCAAAATATGAGGAACATGTTCCTAAAAATAGATCTTGCTCCCAACAACTTATCCATGGTCTCCATCCTTAAGATTTGCCATAGATTTTCTAGATGATTCTACCAATTTCTTCCTACGTGGCTGTAGTATTAGTATGTAAAGAGAGCCAATAACATAGATTGACAACAGTACTATCTGAGCAATCGTTGTTTCGAGCGTCGGATGAATTCCAGTCATTGTTGCCAAATTAATCTCCAGTCTCGGGATAATTCCAAACATATGAGTAGTTGAGATATAGCCAACTTCTTGAAACTCTCTAATTGCGTTACCAATGAACGCAATAGACATGTAAGCTCCGATTCCCATTGTCAAACCAAACAGGACACGTAATGGTAACCTCTTGCCTAACTTTCTAATAATAAAGACAACACTAATTATCACGGCCAATCCAAGGACAAGTCCAAGTAGTACGAAACTCTCCATGTTTCTTGCAAATGATAGCATTGCCTGGTAAAATAATACAGTTTCAAATCCTTCTCTATATACTGTAAAAAACGATAGCATTGCAAAGACCATTACGCTGCCAGTTGTTGTGGCCTGCCATACCTTTGCCTTTACAAATTCTATCCATTTCTTTGTTTCAACTTTATTTAATATCCAGAAACTAACCCAGAATAATACTGCCACAGCAGAAATTCCTGCAATTGCTTCAATCAGTTCCTTGCTCGCTCCAGATATTTCTATGACAAATTGGGCGATATACCAAGTAATAACAGTTGCAATAATGGAGATTACAATTCCAAAATAAACATGTTTCTTATAATGTGAATTTCGCGATGCCTCTAAATAAGTAAGGATGGCGCCGATAATGAGGGCTGATTCAAGTCCTTCTCTGAATATGATTGAGAATGAAGTAGAAAATGCCAGTGATGGTGCTATGAGTCCTGTGCCTGTTACTAATCTTTCTGATTCATCCAAACCGTTTCTAATTTCTATAACCTTTGTTTCAATTTCAGTGTACGGCTTATGTTGTTGAATCAAGTTCCGTAATTCTGCAAATTTAATTTCCATATCAAGGGTAAAATCTGGATCAATCGGTCTAAGCGGAATTTCTATTCCTTCGTAACTGTCAAGATATGCAGATCTGGATGTTGCAAATGCTTCATCATATTTTCCATCTTTATACTGTTGTAAAAGATCAACTATCTTGATCCTAATGTCATCAATATCTGTTCGTACTCCCGTCCTCTCTGATTCTGTACTCTCACCGAATTCCTTCTTTATTCCAGAATACGTACTAAAACCCTTACTTAGCTCTTGAATATCGCTTAGATTGTTCAGCTGTGTATTCTCTGGAGTAATAACAGCGAATTCTGAGGTATCATTAATATCAAGATTTTCATAATCTACATTCAAAAGACTTGCCGCCTGCAAGAGATTAGTCGTAATATTCGATAGGAGAACAGTTGCCTCAGACTGTTGCTCATTCTTGAGTAGCTCTCGAAGCTCCTCTCTCATCATTATTTCGATATTAAGCATGAGAGTTGGATTAACTTTTTCAAGCGGTGCCTCTATATATTCAAAGTTATCCAAATATGCAGTCGTTGCATATTTTTGCGCAGAGGTGAAATCCGAATTGTTCTTTAATGCCATACCAATTTTTGTTAGCAAGTCCTTAATATTTGCAAAATAAATTTGTAAAGAATCACCTGATTGGACATTGGATTCTTCAGAAAGATTTGATTGTATTGCTGTTATGAGTTTTGAAATGTTTTCTAATTCGGATTTAGTAGATAAGTAATTCTTTAAATCAGTAAAGAATGATTCAAATTCCTGTTGTTTGGATTCACTAAAAGATTTAGAAATATTCTTGTACAAACTTTGTGAGATATTTAGTGTCCCTACTGCATTTTCATAATCAACTTGATTAGATGGATCTTTGGCATCACCAAAATTAGATAATTCATAAAATTTTGCGGTATCATTTAACAGTACTATGATAGTCGATGCCATAACTGGATGATAATTCGTACTAGTTGGATCCAATAATTTTGAATTGATTTTATTCAGAATACTTGTGATTTCAATTAATTTACTATCTATTTCCGTCGATTGTGACGAGGATGACTTTACCAATATTGGTAAATCTATCAACAGTGATTCCAATCTTGCAGTTGAATCTTGATCTATTTCCTTCAGTTTATCCTTAATCGAAGGAAGGATTATTGAATGGGATATGTAAGCATGCTCAAACGCTTGAGTGTTATCTCCCTTAGTCAAACTTGCTTGAACCAAGTTCATCTGACCCAAAATTCTTTGTACATTAAGGACCATCAAAATTGAATCATTAGAACTAAGCTGAGCAGTTTGTCCATAAATTGGACTGAGTAATAGACTTGGAATAAGGTAAAACATCCATACGGATAGCAGACGTTTTTTCCTAACTAACGTATAGAAAATTCCCATTCACTTGTACCTCAATTGAATGGATTTGGGACAACAACTCTCAGAGTCATAAAACAATTAGGCTTACCTAAGTAGATTAATTCTATATAAATCTTGATAATGCTTTCAAGTAGAACTATTGTAGCAACCAAGGCTCAAAATCCATAGGGAAGATTTGTAATTTGTTACTTACAAGTTTCTATTTTTTCCGGGGTTTTTTCAAATCTTCAAATTTGTCAGTTATAAAAATTCTTAGTCTCTGAATTAGGGTCTTGATTGTATGAACACCGGGAAGGGCGAAATGTCTTGCCACAATAACTGGGCATTTCAATTCATATAGCATGTTTAGGAAATGAGGATCAGCAAAGAAACTAAATTTCGAGATACTGGCGCCAGTTATCAAAACATCAGGTTGAAAATTACCCAATGTTGATAGAATTGTATCTGCCGCTTCATTACTATATTTAAGATCACTGTCTGAAAGTGCTATTTCGTTAAATTCTATTCCAACCTGCTCAAGATATTCCTTTTGTTTTAATATGTCTGTTAACCTTTCAATTTTTTCCTGCTCATCATCATTCTTAGTATTAATGTACAAAACGTTAATATTGAATTGTCCTGAACGTTCCAGCCAGCTGGTTGCCTTCAGTACAACATCGGAATGATCTCCTCCATCATATAGTACGACTAAATTTTTCTGGGCAGCACGTCCTTTAGATTTACGACTTGGTTCAAAAGTAAACTCTTCGTTTCCCTCCGACAAGATAGTCAATACATCGCATGTCAATAATGTCTGGATTTTTTTACTGTTTCTAAAAGCTTCAAAGTCTGTTATCAATAAATCTATTTTTTGTTCCTCGACTGTAGCCAGTATAGCTTCGTTTGCATCATGAGAGATCCTTACAAGATAATGATTTGGTATGTTTTCATTATCTAAGAGTTTATCAAGCGGTTCAAATGATTTTCTGGCAGTTTCAGCATATCCTATTCCTGCAGATAGCGGAGTCTGTTTTGGTACAGTAATTACTCTCAAAATATTAATTTCCCCAATGTTTTCCTTTGCAACTCTTATTGCATATTTCATTAATCTATCGGGATCTTCAGGAGTGTATGGAACTAGAATCCTATAATCTTTTCTCTGTAAATCTCCTTCGCTGGTAACAATTGGTGCATAATGTTCTATTTCTTTCCTGAATGTATACATTCGATATACAAAGAATCCAATTGCAATCCATATTAAGGCTATTACCCAGCTTATAGGCTGAGTTACAAGTAAGTAAATTGCCAGTCCAAGTTTTAGAAAAATACCAATTATAGGTATTACGGGAAAGAAGGGTGTCTTAAAACCATAGTCCAATTTGTCACCATAAATCCTGCGGATAGTTATTACAGCCATATTAACTTGAGTGAATAGTAACAAAAAGATAACACCTGCTGCAACAGCAATCTGTGCAAGCGGGAGACCATATGCCATAATAGCCATAATGATACCAGAGATTAGTATAGCAACATGAGGTGTCTTGTTCTTCCTGTGTATTGCACTTAGTTGATTTGGCATATTATAATTTCTGCCCATAGCAAAAGCTACCCTAGCAGAAGAAAATGTTGTTGCGTTTAACGCAGCTAGAGTTGAAATCATACCTCCTCCTAAAACGATAAACCCACCGTAAGGAACTAGCAATTCTGCAGCCTTCATTATTCCCAGCTCACCACTTTCACCAATGTACTTCCATGAATCAATCCCGCCTGGAAATATACCGCCTATAGCAACAAAGGCAATTAAACAATACAAAATAACAACAGCTCCCAGCGAGATAAATATCGCCCGTGGAATATTCCTTCTTGGGTTTTTTACTTCTTCTCCTGCTTGAACTATAATTTCATAGCCTTCAAATTGTATGAATGTTAGACCCATTGCTGCGACTATTCCACTGATACCCATTGGCGCGAAATTAGAAAAATTCATCTGCCAGTCGGGATGACCATACATTATCCACAAACCGGCTGCAATTAAAATGAATATTAATCCGAGCTGGATTATAGTGACGACATCACCAGTTTTACCAGTTTCAGATGCCCCTTTAATGTTGATGTAAGTGAAAACAACAATTGATGCAACTGCTATCAACTTGTCTAAGGGTATAAGCTTCAAAAGCAAAACATCCTGTAAATTATTCGTCATATCTAGTAGCCCGATTAGGAATGAAGCAAAACTAACTGCATATAACGATCCTGCAATTATGTGTGCAAGCCACGCCATCCATCCACTGATAAAGGCATTGGGTCGTGGCAAGCCTTCCCTAACCCATAAATACCCACCGCCTGCTTCAGGCATTGCAGACCCAAGTTCTGCATATGCCATCGCGGTGAATAATGTTATTATTGCATTCACAATAAACGCAACAATTACTGCACTGCCTGCAAGTCCTATAGCGGGTCCGGTCAGCACGAAAATCGAACCGCCTACCATTGCAGCTATCCCCACCATTAGTATATCTAGAAGTCCCAGTGACCTAACCAACTGGTTATGTGACGTCGGACCAGTGTTTGACCTCGGTTCTTCATCGGCGTCGGGCAATTGCTTGTTATCGATTCTGTACGAATGTTAATGAATGTTTTGAAGTGTATATCTAGTTATAAAAACCAGAGTCAAAGTCGCGCCAAATATTAAATTTAACTGATAAGTACGATTTACTTAATGTATCTGGAATGTGTTATAAATTGTTGATGCTTTGTCTAGCATACCATAGCTTTTAGTCTAGAGAGTAGCGTGCAGATAGCTTGCTAAAGTTAGGTTCCATATTTAGTAATAGCGATTAAGCTTCAAATTTTTCTATTTGTCTCTTCTTTTACTAATAATATCAACCAGCTCTTACCGCCTTTGAACCAGATTTAGGAAATTCAACCTTATTATGCTCATTACAGCAACTCATACACAAGTACCTTCGCGATTTGTACAAAGAGCTATTCACATTTCTACCGCATCTGCGACCAGATGGCAGCAAAGAATATGATTTATTTATACCAAACCCTTTATTCCTCCCGCACCAGCCCTTTTTCAGGGCTATATCGGCTCTAATCATATTAAAAGAAATGATGGCCAATTGCGAGACGATAAAGGAAATACGAAAAGGTAAAGTTCGAGTCAAAATAACCACTGTGGCCAAAGCTACTAACTATTATACGAGACAAGCTTGTCATTGCTGTCGGGTTTACTGATTCTCTGCTATCGTCATGATGGAATTTAAAACTTGATGAGTTTTGGGTACTTACTTTCTAGGTTAGGTGGAGCATGCAGCATATCTGGAAAAAGAAAGAAGATAGCAAG
>DASQWJ010000124.1:0-31796 GCA_035640315.1 Nitrososphaeraceae archaeon | reverse complement strand
ATATGGAATCGTAGCTCCAATACAAGGTACCACAGTAGGTATTAACTCTTTTTTGGATGGATTTATCCCAACGGAAAATATCAGATTTAGAGAAAAATCGTTCAGGTTTGACGATTCGAACAAGAATGAAGAGATAATAGTCGATAAACCATTGACAAAATTTTCCGAATTAACAAAGTCATTTCCATCATTTAAATTGCATGTTTCTAATGGGGAGATCAGAAAGGGAGAGATAGTTGGATTGGTAGGTGCCAATGCTTTGGGAAAGACCACATTTATGAAAATGATAGCAGGAATAGAAAAGGCAGATAGTGGACAAATAGATGTCCAAGCCAGTTTATCGTACAAGCCACAGTATCTCCAAAATGAGTATGATGGTAACATAGAATCTTTGTTGAATGCGGCTTATCAAGGACCAATTGAAGGTTCTACTATGGAACAGCAGATCGTTATGCCAATGGGTATCAAAAAACTTTACGACAAAAGAGTTGATACTCTGAGTGGAGGAGAATTACAAAAGGTTGCTGTTTGTTGTTCATTAATACGACCAGCAGATATCTATGCATTGGACGAGCCTTCAGCATTTTTGGATGTGGAGGACAGAATTAATATTGCAAAATTCCTTCACAGATTTGTTAAATCACAGGGTAAGTCGGCAATAATTGTTGACCATGATATGCAATTAATAGACTTGGTAGCTGATTCATTGATAATCTTTTCTGGAAATCCGGGCGAAAATGGATCTGCGGGTTCTCCAATAAAGAAAGAGAGCGGAATGAATAAGTTCCTTGAGAATCTTTCGATTACCTACAGGCGAGATGAAAGCACTGGTCGTCCAAGAATAAATAAGTTGGGTGGAAGATTAGACAGGGCACAGAAAAGTACTGGAGACTATTATATGCGGACTTGAAATTAATCAAATATGACAAAGATGCTAAAAGAGCTATTGCAAGAAAGACTTGATAGCACAGAGCTTGAGGAACTGTCATCGTCATTTGACATAATCGGAACTATTGCTATAATCAAAATTCCAGAAACATTAAGTTCCAAAAGAAAATTGATTGCAGACGCATTGCTTGATAAAATTAGACCAGTGAAATCGGTATTCTGTCAAGTATCAGCAATTGAAGGTGACTATAGATTGCGGAAATTGGAATTAATTTCTGGAGAAAGCAGTCCGATTACTGTTTATAAGGAACATGGATGTACTTTCAAAGTAGATGTAGTCAATACCTACTTTTCTCCAAGACTATCAACCGAACGGTTGAGGATTGCGAATCTGACAAGGCCAGATGAAGTGATTGTGAATATGTTTGGTGGTGTGGGAACGTTTTCTATAATAATTTCTCGTTATAATAAGTCGTCAAAAATTTATTCTATTGATTCAAATCCAATGGCCATTGACATGTGTAAGCAGAACATTGAGATAAACAAGTTGACAGGAAAGGTGATACCTATTCTTGGCGACGCGGAAAATGAGATATACAAAAACCTTAAGGGAGTTGCAACACGAGTGTTGATGCCCTTACCGGAAAAGGCAAGAGATTTTGTAGATGCCGCTGTAAGTTCTCTTGCAAGCGGCAGAGGTATGGTGCATTATTTTTGTCATGTTGGAGCTGATAATAGGAAAGATGCATTACAGAGCGGCCGCAACAATACTTTAGAATCATTTAGTAAATTTAATCACAGAATTAGAAATGTCAGAGTCGTGAGAGAGGTTGGTCCAAGATTTTATCAAATCGTATCTGATGTACAAATCACTTGAATTTGATTCATTTATCTGGAGGGGCAGAAGACATTGTGTAACCCATCCAAACTAACACGGTCATTAGTATCCCAACAATGGCAATCAAAGTAGCTTTTATCAAGAGTATATCCCAATGTGTAAATAATAACGTGTATGAAAAGAAAATGAAAAATAATGTTGGTATTATGAGTAAAATTAGTCCAATTATTTTGTTTTGTTTCATTATTTAGATTGCACCACAATTTTTCAACTCAAGTTAATTCTAATGCCATTAAGAAGGCATCTTCTCCATCTCTGTAGTAAGTTTTCAGTCTAGATCTCATCTTAAAATTTAGTTTCTCATACATCTTTATGGCGGCAGAATTGCTGACTCTTACCTCCAAATAAACCTCTTCCGTTCGCCTCGACACTAACCCATTTATTGCTTCCTCCATCAAAATGGTACCAACCTTTTTGCCTCGATGTTCTTCTAAAATCGCAATGGATACCACATGTCCTTTTTTTACAAAACCTAATTTCCTGAAATTTGAAAATCCAAATTCAATCTTGCACATTACATATCCGATGATTTTTCCATCAAATTCTGCTACAATGAATGATTCTGGCAATTCTTTTAGAATTGACTCAAAAAAATATTCTGTATAATGTTCAGGTAGGGAGTTTAGATTTATCTCTATTACCGAATGTAGGTTTTCAGCACCACATCGGTAGAATATATAATCTCCATTTTTTCGTAAGCAACTCTGCAAATTATCAAATAGACGATTTTTAATTATTTTAACTTTGGGTTTCCATGAAACATAGTTTGTACTAATTTCCAATTTGGTCATGCGTTTTGAATATTGCAGTATTTGGATCTTGAATAATTGAAATCCTGTGACTTTTTCCATTAATCTGTAATATTTTTTCCGCTGCTTCCTGGATATTCGAAAATACCTTTAGTCCAAATGTCTCCTTTAGATAATATTTTGGTAACGAAGAAAGAATTGCCATATCAAATTTTTCTCTTAATTCATTCATGAACATGACGTGTTCCATTCCTTCGAGGTATGGTGAATTCTTATAGTCTTCTAGTTTTATTTGCCCATATGCAAATTTCTCTATTGCCTTTGCCCCAAATCCCTTGTTATTTTCTGATACTATAACAACTATGGCATTTCTTTTGAGAATATTGACCGAATTCCATAATAAACTCAAAGAACTTGACAATGTTGAACTCGAGCCTGTATCAGTATTTGTTCCCACAATGAGAGATTTTACTTGCTGACTATCTACTAACGCAAGGCTTTCCAGTTTTTTGATAGCACTTTGAAATGACTCAAGGATTTCATCATGAAAGATATTGATAATTCCACTGTTGCTGGAAATAATTTCAATAGACTTTGCGTTCAAGCCCTCACATAATTTAGTTGCCACTTCGGTCGGTGGCCCAATTAAAGTTGGATGAGGTAAGTCATCTGTTCTCGACTGAAACGCTTCATTCATTTTGTCCTGCTCAAATTCTCGCAGGAGGGAGACGGGAGTTCCAGCATAACCAAAAAAAGGATCGATGCCTGTTTTTGAAACAAATATAGTGTTTTTATCATTAATGAGATTTTGTAAATGCTCGCCATTAATTTCAAATGTATTAACATTTTGATATTGCAATTTGTGAGATAGTTGTTTTTTTATCTTTGGAATTAGTCCAATCGATAGAGTTATTCCTCTACCTTCTGCACGCGCAATTAGACGAGAAACAAGTTTAGCAGTAGAATTTGAAGCATCGAGCGGGACCAGTCTAGTTGAATCTTCAATTTGAATAGACTGAATTTCCTGGTCTAGAATTTCGTTATTTGGTATGTCAAATTTTGGATTTTCGACAAGTGAAAGATTCTCTACCTTTAGATCTACTATTATGTCAGTGCTGCCATAATTAAGCCATAATTCAGGCATTTTCTAATCGAATCGTGAACATACTTTGGGTCAAAGGAACTTTAACCTTCATAGATCATTAAATTCTTCTCTTCTAAAAGATCATGTAGATTGTGAACTGCTCTATATACTTCTGACTCTTTCTTGGCGCCCGTACATACCAACTTTCCACTCGCAAATAAAAGGATGACTGTTTTAGGATCAAGCATCCTATGGATTAGACCTGGAAATTGCTCGGGCTCATACATGCTTCGAGGCAATACCCTAGCTGCCAGTTCTAAATGTATTTTACCACCTAAACTTGCGGATGCGACGATATTTTGTATCTCTATTTGTGGTTCATTTTCTATTGGAATACTTCCTTTTCTGAGCTTTTGAACGACATTCTTTACTGCCTTTATGGCCTGTTCTTCTGATTTTGCGCCAGTGCATACCATTTTTCCTGAACTGAAAATCAAGGTCGCAGTTTTAGGTGACTTCAGTCTAAATACAAGTCCCGGAAATTGATCCGGGTGGTATTCGACATCAGGGAATATTTGAGTAATTAAATTAAGGTTTACAGTTTGATTGACAGTCGCAGAAGCAACAACATTTTCTATGCTAACAATGGGCTTAGTTTCTGGCATACTAGGTTGGCTTTATAAATGGAAGTATATATACGTGTTTGGAACGAAGGTCCAAATTACATAATGTATAAAAACACTGAATAAAATAATTCAAAATTATCACAAGATAGTTACAGTAATTTAAGTTCAGACGTCACTTTATCAATAATATATGATGGAGCAGGACCAATACATGCACATGTAACCGTACCACTTGGAATCTGGGTTAGTCCTCTGTCTTGCACAATCACCACCGGAATTCTGAGGTCTTGAGCATCTCTCTGTACTTGAATTAATTCTTCGAGGCTGTTTACTTTGACAACTATTTTTGGTTGCCCTTCATTGAACCAACTTTTCAACCACAATTTATGTGATTTTCTGGATTCTTCAACTCCCAAGACAACCGCATGACCAACCTGTGCTGCTATTTTGCCGGTTCCCATTCTGAGATCTTTTCTAACAATTATGACTTGCTTAAATTCCACTACAGGTTAGTTAATAAAATGATGAAATAATTGTTTCCTTACAGGATATGGAATACTGTGATGTATTAATTGCGGGTGGGAGTGTGGCAGGACTTGCAACTGCAAGAGAGTGTTCTTCAAAAGGACCATCAACAATAGTTATCGAAGAGGATCATGAAATTGGAACGCCTGAGCACTGTGGTGGAATGGTTAGTCTAGGCGGTTTACAAAAGTTAGGTCTCATTGTTGACTCGAATAACTATCAAAATTCCGTGTCTATGGCTAGGATAAGTTCGAAATCATCTAGTTTTGAGTTACCTGCCGAAAAACAAAACGTCGTGGTAGTAGATCGTAGGGGACTGGACAAACAAATTGCCAAGCAGGCGCAAAAAGCAGGTGCTGAAATACGAACTAGATGTTCATTCAAAGGTATTATAAAAAATGAATCTACTTATATTGTTAAGACGTCAGACGGAGAAATTGAATGCAAGTACTTTGTTGATGCAAAAGGGCTAAGTTCTCTTAAGGATGCCACTAATAGCGGAATTTTAGCTTCGGCTCAATTCGAAATATATGCAAATTGGATTGACGGTAAGACTGTAGAAATATTATTTGATGCTGAAAAATACCCTGGTTTTTTTGTCTGGATTATTCCCACTGGTGAAGGAAAGGGCAAGATAGGAGTGGCAGGAAAAGGCATTAACACGCAAGTCGCACTGAACGATTTTATAAGATCCAGAGGAGAGAAATTTTCCATAATAAGGAAAATCTACGCGCCAATTTGGATTGGAGGTCCAAGACCACCTTTCATAAAAGAAAGAGTTCTTGTGGTTGGTGATGCTGCCGGACAG
The DNA here is from genome assembly GCA_035640315.1 of Nitrososphaeraceae archaeon. Classification (GTDB taxonomy): domain Archaea; phylum Thermoproteota; class Nitrososphaeria; order Nitrososphaerales; family Nitrososphaeraceae; genus TA-21. Next base: position 26,218 of record DASQWJ010000124.1, on the reverse strand, counting down.
ACTAAACCAACGACGGCTGGCGGTATATTCAGTTGTGGAATGGCGGGTATCCTGGCAGGTAATGCAATAGCAAAGGCATCTGCAAGTAAGGATGATGGATTGCTTCATGAATATGAAAAAACCTGGAAATCCATGTTTTGGAAGGAATTCAACTCCATGTTACTTGCACGGAAGGTATTGGAAAGATTGGATAACAAGTCAATTGATTCAATTTTCTCGTCGATATCAAAAATGGCAATCAGACAAGTTTCCAATTTTTCAGATTTTGATTTTCATTCTAGCGCTCTGGACCTTTTTCTTAAATCAAAGATAGCAACTAACTTGACCAAGATTTTGATTGGTAATGAATTTCGGAGAGTTTTTAGTACTAATAAGGATATTTAGACATATCTAGTTCCAACTTGCTCATTAAACTTCATGAGTAGACAATAGATCTATGTTCAATCGTTCAAGCAAGATATAAATTCGGATTAATGTTTGTGCTTCTCTGTGTCAAAATCATTACAATTACCAATTTGTACTTCTTGCAGCCGACCAATAATCGCAAACGACGAATGTGTGAAATACTACTGCCCTAATTGTGGCTATGTATTAATTTGGAGATGTCAAAGCTGCAGACAATTTGCTAGATCATACAAATGCATCGGTTGTGGGTTTGAAGGTCCATAATAATGAGCAAATTAGTCGCGAGAATCAAGATACTACCTTCTGAATCAGATTCAGATATAGATTCGATCCCAAATATTCTGAGAGAAACGTTACCAGAATCATTTAAATTATTAGCACATAAAAAAGAGCCAATTGCTTTTGGGTTGTATTCTGTTTTGGCAGATATCACCCTAGAAGACGCTGAAGGTCAAATGGAGTTATTGGAAGAATCAATAAGAAAAGTGGAGGCAGTTGGAGAAATAGAAGTAATAAACGTTAGTAGACAATCAGTCAATATTTAATGGAATCAGCCCTCTTCTATCCTTTGTTCTAAATACAAATTCAACTCAATTTGGCATTTTTTAAAATCGATAATAGTAAAGAGAATCAAACGCCAGAGAGATAAATATAACAACCAAGTATGGCGCTGTTATCTTGTAGGCCTTCCATGCAAAGTCAGGAGTGGGGTCCCTTGTCAATTTGTAATGGTAAATTAGCATCAGCGATCCTGAAATTGCAGCAGTGATAAAATATACTGCGCCCAAACCGAGAAGATACAAAGATAACGAATAGGGTAACAGGATTGCAGTGTTTGCAAAAATATACCCTGCTGTTTTTTCATTACCAATGAGAACAGGCAACATTGGAACCTTTACACTTGCATACTCCTCCCTTGATTTTATAGCAAAAGACCAAAAATGAGGCGGTGTCCATAAGAATACCAACCATCCTATGAGGAACCCTAAGATATCCATCGACCCGGTGGTTGTGGCCCATCCTGCCATAGATGCAGCGCTACCTGCGAAACCTCCTACTACAATATTAGACACATTTGAGCGTTTTAACCACAAAGTGTAAATAAATACATAGAAAAATATTCCCAGCGCAATCATTGCCATTGCCACCAAATTCAAAGTCAAGAATGAAATAATGACGGCACTTGCGCACAATATGATACCATAAATAAGTACGTTTTTAGGTTCTAATCTTCCTGCTGGGATTGGTCTGTTTACTGTCCTGGACATGATTTTATCAATGTCTCGATCAAAGTAATGATTCAAAGCACTTGATCCCATTGATGCTAAACACCCACATAATCCAAGAAATAACAGATGAAATGCTGAAATGTCCCACGAAGTTAATGGCGTCGAATCAAATCTGGTTGCAGCCAAAGAGCTTGTTATTGCTGTAACAACCAGTACGACCACTATTCTTGGCTTTGATACTTCGATATAATCAGATAACATTCACAGCTAATTTAATGTCTTATTTGTAGCATTTAACTTATTCGCTGTGCAACACCTTGATGCGAAGTTAACTTGAAATATGTTTTGCAAAGTCCTTGCTAATTGCAGGGCACCGATCGAAATTTAAATTATGACCTAATGAACAATCCCAACATTATTTCATAAAAATAGATTGACAAGATTCAATGTGGCAATTTCCTGAATAAATTGTATCAAGAATTTCACGAAATTCAATGTGATTTATAAACCAGTTAATTACTATCCAAATTGGATCATGGGAAGAAGAAAAAGTACATCAAGACCGCATAAGAGTAGAAGAACCGTAGAAGGTAGATGTCCCAAATGCACTACAATTGTCAGATTCAATGTAAGCGGATCCGTTGGAAACGAAATTTATGAATGCATTGGCTGCAGGTCCAAATTCCATATAGACGAATTATAGGTCAAATACTATTCAGATAAGAATTTAATGCATTGACTACTTTATAGATAGAAATGGATTCCAATGATTCAAAGATTGATTATTCTGACAAGGTTTATCTTTACAGTAGTGGCATGTCTTCAGAACTAGTAGAAAGGAGTAAACTTGTATTAAATGAACATGGTGTGAATCCTAATGACATTGTGATCATCGAATCTCCAGAAGGAGTTCCAGAAGGCTCCATAATAATTACAATTTGGCCGCATTATCTTTCAGTAGCAAGAGTAAAGAGAGTGAGAGAAGGATCGATTTATGCGCCACAGTTATTCAACATAGACATTTGATATTCCAGACGAATTTGATAAAGATTCAACTTTTGAAAACTGTTACCATAGAAAAATACTGTCATATTCCAAACTACATTACTAAAAATTGAAACAAGAATAGTAGCTCTTGAAATTAAGTTTACTCGAGATGCATTCTTACCATTTCATCTATCCTACTTTTAGATACAGATCCAATGATATTATTGACGGCTTGACCTCTCTTGAATAATATCAACGTCGGGATACTTGATATTCCAAACTGTCTTGAAATATTTGGGTTTTCATCAACATTTACTTTGCCTACAACTAGTTTGCCCTGGTACTCTTTGCCAACTTGATCGACTATGGGAGACATCATCCTGCAAGGTCCGCACCAGGGAGCCCAAAAATCAACTAAAAGTAGTGGAAATTTGTTTATTGTCTCAGCAAAATCGGAGTCGTCGAGATTAAGTGGTTCTGTGATATTTTTTAATAGTTCCTTTTCATTCACTATCCGCTGTAGCTTTTTCATTCTTTTTTCGTTAATAATCCTTAATTCTTCATCTTCCAATTTAGTTGATGTTAACAAGTGACCATGTTTTGGCTTATTATGTTTTTTGATTTGTAGATGAATGGCGATATCTAATTATCTGAGAGAAATCAAAACATTTCCAATCTTGGTCGAGAAAGTAAATGATAGTGAGGAGAATCCCGAAGTGACTGACAATAGCGCATTTGATAACGATATTGACGATAGCGTAGATGAGGTAGATGAAGATTCCAAAATCATTGACAATGAAGTATTGAAGAGAGAAATAGAATTCCTCAACGGTGAGCTCGAAAAGGAAAGAGATGTATCTGAAAAGAATTTGTCAAAACTCAGGTACCTTATGGCAGATTTTGACAATTATCGTAAACAAATGCAGAAACAAGTGGAAGCAAAGATTGAAGAAAATAGGGGTCAGCTCTTCATAAAAATCTTGAAAATTTATGATGATTGTGTATTAGCACTTGAAACTCTAAAAAATGGGCAGTATGATTCAACCGTAATTGGAGGAATCCAAGGCATAATGACCAATTTTGAGAGTTTTATGAAGGAAGAAGGCATGGCGGAAATAGAAAGCATGAATACGCCATTTGATCCAAATGTACATGATGCTATAGGATATGTAACTAATGACCTGGCGCCTGATAATACAATAGTGGAAGTAGTGCGAAAGGGGTATTTGCTAAACAATAAAGTTTTAAGACCTTCTTCAGTCATTTTATCTAAAAGAACAGTTACAAATAAAGATATCAATGAAAATGATAAGGAGTAGTGAATAGAGATCATGGGTAAAATTATTGGGATTGACCTTGGAACAAGTAATTCGGCAGCATCAGTAATGATTGGTGGAAAGCCTACAATAATTCAAGCTGCTGAAGGAACATCCGTTGGTGGGAAGGCCTTTCCATCATATGTTGCCTTCACTAAAGACGGTCAACTGCTAGTGGGTGAACCTGCTAGAAGACAGATGGTAACAAATCCTGAAGGTACGGTCATAGCTGCTAAGCGCAAAATGGGAACTGATTTCAAATTTAGGGTGTATGATAAGGAATATACCCCTCAACAGATTTCATCCTTTATTTTGCAAAAAATAAAGAGAGATTCTGAAGCCTATATTGGTGAAACTGTAGACAAGGCTGTGATAACTGTCCCAGCATATTTTAATGATAATCAAAGGCAGGCGACAAAAGATGCAGGAGAAATCGCAGGTCTAGAAGTTGTTAGAATTATTAATGAACCTACAGCTGCCTCGTTAGCTTATGGATTAGACAAAGTAAACAAAGATTTGAAGATAATGGTATTTGATCTCGGTGGAGGAACACTGGATGTTACGATTATGGAAATGGGTGGTGGAGTATTTCAAGTAAAAAGTACTTCAGGGGATACTCAACTTGGCGGTACTGATATGGATAACTCTATTGTTGAATATATTATTCAGGAATTTAGAACTCAAACTTCTATTGATATTCGTAATGATAAAGCTGCGATGATGAGAGTAAAGGAGGCGGCAGAAAAGGCAAAAATTGAATTGTCCAATGTAATGAGCACTGAAATAAATTTACCTTTCTTATCATACGATACATCATCGGGTCCAAAAAACTTGGTCTTGACACTATCAAGATCAAAGTTAGAAGAATTGTTGAGACCAATAATTGAAAGATGTAAAACTCCAATGTTGCAAGCAATTGAGGATGCAAAACTAAAACCAGCTGAGATCGATAAAATTATACTAATTGGAGGACCAACACGTATGCCAATTATTAGACAATTTATATCAGGTGTAATGTCAAAGGAACCAGAAAGAGGCATCGATCCGATGGAAGCCGTGGCCATGGGAGCTGCTGTTCAAGGAGCAATCATTGCTGGAGATGTAACTACAGACATACTTTTGGTTGATGTGACCCCACTAACTTTGGGTGTGGAAGTACTAGGGGGATTGAAAGAACCACTTATTGAAAGAAACACCACTATACCTACAAAGAAAAGTAAAGTCTTTACTACTGCTGCAGACTATCAAAATGCAGTAACTGTGCACATTGTTCAGGGTGAAAGATCGATGGCAGCCGATTGTGTTTCCTTGGGAATGTTCAACTTGTCAGGAATACCTCCTGCGCCCAGAGGAATTCCACAGGTGGAAGTTACTTTCGATATTGACGCAAACGGCATACTTAATGTCACAGCAAAAGACCTTGCCACTTCGAAGGAATCCAAAATAACGATTTCTGCAAATACTAAACTCTCCAAAGACGATATTGAAAGACTAAAGAAGGAATCAGAGCAATTTGCTGAACAGGATAAAAAGAAGAAAGAAGAGGCAGAAGTGAAAAATGAAGCAGACAATTTAACTTACACTGCGGAGAAACTTACGCAGCAGGATTTAAAGGACAAAATAAAACCAGAACAAATCGAAAAAGTCAATAACTCTGTAAAGGAATTGAAGGAAGCGTTATCATCAAACAATATTGAAGAAATAAAAAAGAAGATGGAATCCCTAAAAAATATCATAGGTGAAATAAGTACCGAAGCGTATAGATCGGCTGGGGCCGCCGCTGCATCCCAACAAGCAACGTCATCCCAAAATACTGAAAGTGCGAACCAACCAACAGATAGTGCGAACCAACCAACAGATAGTGCGAACCAACCCAATACTCAAGCCTAGCATGATACTGAATGCAGGATCTAAATCCATGACGTCATTTCTAATCAATGGTTTCTTCAAATGAGTACAAAGCGCGATTATTACGAAGTTTTGAATGTGGACCGCAATGCTACTAAAGAAGAGATCAAAAATAAATATAGGAAATTGGCCCTTCAATTTCATCCAGATAGAAACAAAAATGTAGGCGCAGAAGAAAAATTCAAAGAAATTTCAGAAGCGTATGCAGTTCTATCTGATGAGGAAAAGAGAAAAAAATATGACAAATATGGCCATGTAGGATCTGAGGAAGTCTTTAGAGGATCAGAATCAAATTTTGATGAAATTTTTAGAGATATTGGTTTTGGGGGAATAAAAGATATTTTTGAACAATTGTTTGGGGGTGGTGGATTTTCTGGTAGAAATAGAAGTGATCCATTTGGGTTCGGATTTAATTTTGGAAGGAGTAATAGAGGAGAGGATACTATAGTTGACTTGTCTCTTACATTAGAAGACATTATTAGTGGAAAGAAAGAAACCATTGAAATACCGGCATTAGAAAAGTGCACTGTCTGCAATGGAAGTGGATGTTATCCTGGGACGAAACGAAAGAAGTGTACCACTTGCAATGGACTTGGACAGACAAAGAGAGTATTTAACGAAAATAGATTTTCAACTTTCGTTACTGTAGAAACGTGTAGAACGTGTAAAGGTGTAGGGGACATAATAGAAAAACCTTGCAGAAATTGTGGTGCAAATGGTAAAGTTGCGATCAGAACGAAAATTCAAGTTGAAATTCCACCAGGAATTGATGATGGAATGACACTGCAGTTAAGTGGTAGAGGAATTTCTGAAGGAAATGAAATTCCAGGAGATTTGTTTATTCGAATTCACATAAAGCCTCACCAAATTTTTGAAAGACTTGAAAAGGGGGATATACTATATCTTCTGAAACTAAAATATACGGAGCTGGTATTGGGCACAGAGTTAATATTACCTACATTATATGGAAGTGAGAAATTGAAAATCCCGCCAGGAACACAAGTTGATTCAATTTTTAGATTAAGAGGAAAAGGGATACCGGTGCACGGTCAACGTTCTAAGGGAGATCAAATCATAAAAATAAAACTTGAGGTACCTACTAAGCTTAGTGATAGACAAAAATGGCTAATGAAAGAATTGGATAATACCAAAAATATCTAACCACAAAGTTGTAATATTTATATTTAAACAGCACAAGGTAGTACATATGTCAACTCCCTTTGATGAGTGGTTCGGACGAAGGAGAACTAATTCTTGGTTTCCCGATGTAGATTCAATGATGAAGGAAATGGAGAAGTTAATGCAGGAAGCTGTAAAGAACATGGATCAAAATGTTCCAAAAAATCTTATAAGAGAGCGCAAACTTGATGACGGTTCAACTGTACGTGAAATGGGCCCTATTGTGTATGGATATTCATTCAAGATAGGAGAAGATGGAAAACCGATCGTAAGAAAATTTGGAAACCTGAATACATTCCCAAGCTCCTTAACTGGAAGATTTTCAGTTAGTGATCAAAGGGAACCAGTAGTCGACATTATTAGAGATGTTGACAAATTGAAAATAATTGCAGAAATGCCCGGTGTGAGTAAAAATGATCTAAGGATAACTGCCAATGAAAATTCTCTAACTATAGAATCAATTTCAGGAGAAAGAAAATATAGTAAGAAAGTTGAATTACCCGATCAAATTGAACCGTCCACTGGAAAATCAACATACAAAAATGGGATTCTAGAAGTGACCTTCAAATTAAAAGATTCAAAAAAAGATGGAGTTTCTATCAATGTGGAGTAAATCAGAATATTTCTATTTCCCACTTTGAATATCAATATTACATGCTCTTGATAATATCCTTTTTAAAATATCGATCATGTAGAAGTCAATACTGAAATGTTTTATCATGAAAGCAATAGAGGCCGTTGATGTTACTAAAAAATACAAGGGTTCACTAACTTTCGCAATAAATAATATCTCACTAAATATTGAACCAGGCAGAATATTTACTCTTTTAGGTAGAAATGGTGCTGGAAAAACTACCTTTGTAAGAATTTGTGCAACACAATTATTACCAAGCTCCGGAACGATAAAAATATTTGAAAATGATTTAATTAGAGATACAGAAAAAATTCGAAACGATATATCCATAGTGCCTCAAGAAGGAAGGCCACTGCGCGCTCTTACTCCGTGGGATCATGTCTATTACTGGCTAAGAATCAGGGGTGTAAGTAAAGATGACTCGTATAAAAAGACCGAAAAAATTCTTAAAGATTTTGAGTTATATGAAGTTAGAAATAGACTAGCTATGTATCTTTCAGGAGGGATGAAACAAAAGGTACTAGTGGCGATGGCGATGGCCACTGACTCAAAGCTACTTTTTTTGGACGAACCAACGATTGGACTTGATCCCGTCTCCAGACGTCAGATCTGGAAGGCCATTAAAGAAAAAAAGGAAAATGGAACTACGATTCTACTTACGACACATTACATGGATGAAGCTGAAGTACTCTCTGATGATATAGTAATCATTGATAAGGGGATCATTATCTCTCAAGGGACTATTTCAGATATTAAAAAGAATATTAAAGAAAATATCAAGATAGAAATTTCAAAATCTGGAGTTGATAGTGAATTTTTAAAATCATATGGGACAGTAGTTGATGGGGGAACGGAAACAATAAAACTATTCACGTTTGAATCCACCATTCAGGAATTATCAGCTATTGCAATAAAGAAAAATTTAGTTTTTAAAGTATCGCCCATTACTCTGGACGACGTATTTGTATCTCTAGTCGGTTCTGAACCTAATAACTCTGATAGAGAATTGATGCGAGATTAATTCTCTTCAGTAGAGTTAGTTTCAGCTGCAGCTTCAGAAGTATCTTCTGAAGTCGCACCGGATGTATCAGATGTTGTGTCAGTAGTTGTCTCAGATGATGGACTTGATGAGGTGGACAAATCACCATAAACATTGGCTACCGAGTTCTTGAGAAATGTGTAGTATTCTGTTGGTGTCATTGTTGCGTTTTGATGTGAAAGCAAGTTGAAACTAGCAGTGTCTGCATCTTGATAGTCCCATTTCCAGAAAGCTGAGGCAGTTATATTTTCATTCTTAAATGCTTCAAGCATAGTATCTGCAATTTGCTGGTTTAGGCCACTCTTTTGAGGATCTAGTTGGAATACGCCATTAACTTGAGTTCTTACGACATTGTTCCATTCACCAATATAGAGTGGAATGCCTGTCAATTCACTAGTCTGTAAGAAAAGGTCGAACCTTTCTTTTTGATATTGGTCTCTGTCTGGAATTCCGTAGACACTTATTTTAAACCACACATTTTCTTTATTTGCAGGAGCCATCTCCGCAAGGTTTTGTGGGGTTAATTGTATGGGTCCATTTAGATCAACAGGAACATTCATACTATAAGCAATAACTTTCTGAGTCACTGAACGTAGCTCGTCAGTCATAAATGAGTTAAAGCTTCCAATTTTTTCCCATTGATCGGCGCTTTCTACGTGTGGTTCACTTAATATTTCATATCCCAGAGTGCTTTCATGACTATCCACTGCCGCGACTATTTTCTTATAAAAGTCAGCCAGAAGAGTCCATGCGTCATTTCCCTTTCCATCCTTGATAGTACCATCCCAGAAATTAGACCACCAAAGTTTTGCCACTGGCTCGCCTTCTTTACCACCACTGTTCATTGGATATTGCTGCGAACTATTGGCAAATAGAGAAGTTGGAAATCCAGTCCCCCTCTTTTCAAGCCAAGAGGATGTGTGCCATTGATGATTATCATAAATTACTTTAATGCCATACTTGTCTGCGGCATTTGCCACTTGTTCTATTTCATTCATAAATCCTTGCGGATTTTTCTCATATGCTTCCCAGTAAAATAAGAACCTCACATGATTTAGTCCTGCTTCCTTAATCAACCTGAAACTATCATCAAAATACGTCGCAGGAGGTAATGGGGTATTTTCTCTGTTTTCTTTTTGGTCCACATACGCACCTTTCATTGCAACACCGACAAAAGGACCTTCAAAATTTGTAGGTTGACCAAAGGCAGCAAAATGCCCACTGGACATGAAGATTATCAATACAAAAGTTAAACCAAATAAGGCAGTTCTAGCGTGCTTGAAACAACTCATTGCACCTAGTACCAAATTTAGTTTATATATATATTATGAATTCTCTCTCCTAAGCTCAATTCACATTATTCAAATTTCATTCACTACTAACTACCATCTGAAGTTTTGAGCGACGATACAGACTTATTATTTGGGAACACAGTAATATCTTTAAAACACATATTTGTAACTCAATAAAAGGAGATCAGTAGATGGCATTTACGATGAGTGATAATATATGAGGAGAATTATTTTGGCTATCTCATTGATATCTATATTGATAGGGGTAACGATAATTTCAATCTCATCCATTAAGGTACCCGATCCTCTTCACTCCACAAGCACAGTGTTTAAAGGAAATATAGCAAAAGATGATAGCTCGATTATATTTTTAAGAGATGTACAAAAGGGGAAAAACATTTCTATCTCCATAACACCTCAAACCTCCTTAGACCTAACAAATGTTAGAATAATTAATCCAAAAGGAACATTGTTATTTAATGTCAATTCATCTCAGCCATTATTTGCAACAATAAATCCCACAATTAGTGGAAATTATACTGCAGTTTTGACAAATCTCAAAAACTCGGACATTTATACAGAAAGCATGTTTGGCAGTGCGATCCTTTTTGATAGTAATAAAAGTCCAAAAGTCGAAATTGAAGCGATTTTCATAGGAGTTATAGTTTTACTAATAGGTGTTGGCGCTCTTATTTTATGGATTATCCTGGAATTCTTTGAAAGATTGAGGTTAAGAACTAGGTACAGGCAGGCAACTTGATTTCAAGTTATCTCTAGTTTACAGAAACCCAGCTCGAAGATACAAAGTGAAATACACTATTTTCTCAAGACAAGTCTGCGCTTTCTTTTTATTACACTCCCGTTCATATGACATAAAAGATTATTGTAAGATTCAGGTACTTTTGTTTTAGAATTAAATCCAAATTACCTCCAAAGAGACCAAGTTGAATTGATTTTATGGTTTTACCTCATTGGGATTTATGCAAGTGTTCGGTTAGGCTTGTCAGTAGTTTCTTGTTCACTTTTTCTCCATCAACTCTACCTCTTAGAATTGACATACACCTGCCCATCAAAAGGCCGATTGAATCCATTCCCTTCTGAGAAATTATCTTTTCATTCTCTTCAATTATCTTTTTGATAATGTCATCAATATCGTCTTCTGTGACTGCCCCGGATCCTAAAGTTGCTATTATTTCATCGACACGACCACCATCTTTCCTTAATAGTTTTTCAAGTACTATTGGAATCGATTCTTTTGATATTCTAGATTTATCAAGCTGTTCAAACAGATAAAATAGATCTTGTTGAGTTAGAATGGAACTGTCATAACCTTGTCTTTCCAAACTAACTAAATCTTCAGTAAGTTTAGATATTATGAAGGAGGGATTTATTGAGGTGTGTGAAGCTATATTCTCAAAAAGGGAAAAGTATTGAGAATCAAAAATATTTTCTGCCAAAGTCCGGTTAATAAGATATTTCTTGCACAATTGATCGATTACTTCGTTCCAATGGAGAGGAGTGTTCCTCGACAATTCCCTTAATCTACTCTTATCTATTGAAATGTAAGGAATATCTGTTTCAGGATACATTCTGGATGAACCTGGTCTGGGTCTACTAAATACAGTAACGCCATCCAATCTCACAGATCGCGTTTCTGCAACAACACCCGAGAATGCCTTCTTAATTCTATTTGATAATTCTGAAATTACTGTGTTCAATAATACTGATGGGCCACCAACTAAAATAAAAGCGTCATTTTCTCCAACTTTTAAAATGGAGGCTAATGATTTCACATCTTCACTGGTAATCCCATAGTTTGGTAATTCATCGGAGTGAAATATCCCACCTATTCCATAGGATTTTGCAACTTCCCCCAACTCTTTTCCTAATCTTATTCCTTGATACGGTTCATAAGATAACATCCCACGAAATTCTCGCAATACTAATCCCATGAATCTAGAATCTCCACTCAGAATTTTCTTTACTATTTTGGAGGTTGATAGTTTCATGAAATCAGTAACGTCTGTGGCACTGTTCAGGAACTCGGATTCATCTATTTTACGAGCCTTAAGTTCTTTTGCAATTTGATTTAACCCATCCTGTCTTCTTGTTTCATAATCAATAACCAGTGCCAACTGCGATAGCTGCTGCACCCCTTTCACTTCGACAACTGCACCGCCATTTGTGGATATATTAACATCTTGTCTAATACTTCCAAGGCCTCGTGTTACTTTTTTAGTAGCCCGAAGTAGTCGTCCGATGGTTTGAGCTACATTTGTTACAAACAATGGAGTATTTGAAATAGGATCCAAGGCAATTTCTATAAGAGGAATTCCTAATCTATCCAAGGCAAATATTTTAGAATCATCCTTATCATCTTTTTGTTCATTAATTATCCTCGCAGCATCTTCCTCTAAGCATATACTTTGGATTCCAACTCTAACTCCATCCACATCCAAATATCCGTTCCTAGCTACCAGTATAGTTCTTTGAAATCCTGTAGTATTTGAACCATCGATCACTATTTTTCGCATTACATGTAATTCATCTTCAATTGTGCAATGAAGTGCCAAGGATATGGTCAAGACTAATTCGAGTGCTTCTACATTTACCATCTCAGGAGGCTCTTCGTCTGACTCAATCAAACAATTGGAATTTTTGGATGACAGATATTTTACAGTTTTAATTTTCTTTGACTCAAAAAGGGCAGCCTCATCATAGGATCCCATTTCACTTTGAGTCGGATGTAGAATCCTTTTGAAGGTAAAATCATGTTCAGGGGAATCTACTATTTTGCAATTACAAAATAATTTATTCTTTGAATCTAATTGTTGATGGATTTCAAGCCCAACCTTGTGTTTATCCGGGTTCTGTTCATCCTTATTGACCAATGTTATAACATTAGAACAGATCCTTATTATTATTATTTACAATCAAGAAATCCTTAATTTCCAGACTCGATTTAATAATTATGATTCAAATTGTTGGAATTTCTTTCATCCACATTATTTGCAATTTTGCCCAAGGGCACCGTGAGAGATGAGGGGACCTTTTTTATCCTGGTTTCGATACTTGCAGGTCTCATAGTTGCAGCGTATATAATGAGAATAAGAAGAAACAGGCAATCTCAATAAATCATGCAATCATGCATAGCATTGTTATTCAAACCTCAATTCCAGACAGAAGCGTATGTTTGATTATTGTCTCAGATCTTAAATCTTGAAATTTTCGTAGAATTGACAATACTTTTTAGTTGATTTTTTAGCATATCTACATCTATGTCGTAATAAAGTCCAGATGCACCGTGCAATTTGTCTAGTGCTCTTTTCATTATTGATATGCATATTGTATGTTCTCCTTTTTGATAATGTACTAAGGCAGCTGCTACGAGAATGATACCATTTAATAAAGATCTTTCGTAACCTTTTGTATGCTTCCAAACTCCTTCAAGTACTTCATGAGTTTTCCAGTACTTCTCATTATTGAATAGCTGACGTGCAAGTTCTATAGATACCGTTTTGTCTAATTCAGTTTCAACAATACTATCGATTTCCGTGACTGACCCAATCTGGGTCAATTTTGATTTTACTTTTTCGAGTTCTGAAGGAAAAATACTCATATCAAGTTCAAGAAAGAAAGATGCAACTCGTACATCCCTAATAATAATTTTGTATTCTTGTAAAATATTTCTTGATATAGAAAGTATGGAATTTGCATCCTTTGGAAGATATTTTTCATTCTTCAGATATACCATGTATCTAGACAAGGTCTCCATCAAATATTCGATCCTAATTTCATATGAAAGACGTACCAAAATAAGTTATTGCAAATAATGGCGTCAAAAAAAAATCAAACATGAATTAAATAGAAAACAGAGTGTGATTATTTGATAAAAACCAAAGCGTATAAAAAAGCAAGAAAGATGTTCTAATCTTCATCAGCTTGGTTTCATTTACCTTGAATGATTGACTATATCGTTACTTGAAAAGTGTGAACAAATATGGGGTTTCTTTCTTTTCGTCAAGTGTCCATGAGGTTGGTAGACTCAAACATTCGATTAGTTTTAAATCATTATCAGCTATGAATTTTCCCCATCCCCACATGGACTTGTCTCGTGAATATTTCCTATATGTATGGCTTCCCATAAATGTAATGCCTACGTTATACAGTTTTTCTACATATTTTTTGAATTGATTTATTATGCTGTATGAAATCATTTCTCCGGATTCAGGCAAAGCCGAGACAAAGATCATAGTATTGTCAAGGGCGAATTGGGAGTAATCTATCGAATTTGAATCACCGTTAATAACCTGAAATTTAACGTTACTATAATTAGATATCATTATTTGGAGATCGCATAGATCTTTATCTATCTCCACACCTACTGAATTAAGACCTATCATACCTCCACTGTACACCAGTCTGCCATCTCCCGATCCGATGTCAATAATATTCTCAAAACCTAATTCTTTTGCCACCTTGACCATTACCAAAGCAGAGAGGCCCCACGTAGGAAGAAATGGTTGATAGTTGGTATCATATTTTTTTGAACTTAACCAGAATTGGTTGATATCACCTTCATAGGAAATGCAAGGAATATTTCTGAGGGCCACACTTTCTTTCTTGTAATATATTTTGTTAAGCTTAAAGAAAGTATGTAGTTTTTCTAAATCTGGTTTGTCAATTAGAGATTCAGAGCGAATCTCCGGCAAAAACTCTCTAATATGATTATACGAATGAATTTTTTCAAGATATTCATTTTTGAGGTTCAGCAACTCCTGGACAAGGTGATTCTGCAGCATTCAAATCTTCCCTTTGATTTTCAATCTAAACCAGATTTGGGCATAACTGAAATAATAATGATCTTAACTCAAATTTCAAGTTTATCGGTGTAGGAACATACTCTTTAGTATGACTTTTCATTTATGAGTAATAACCTAGGTCATGGCAATTCATTCTAATTACTCATATTGTAATTATTTGCATTGTGATTATTTTACCAAAAATAAAAACACAAGTGTGTTAGTTTGCATTGTGGGATTCCTATTTCCATTTTTCACTTCATAAGTTTTAACAGAAGGCTTGGTACTTCGGCAGGTCTTTTTGCTACAGGAATATTCACTTTAGCGTAACTTGAAATCTTCGATTCTGCTGAACCATAATTTCCATAGACTATTGCGCCTGCATGTCCCATTCTTTTTTCCTTTGGTGCAGATCGCCCTGCCACATACGCGACAACAGGTTTACTGAAACCTGTTTTTTCAATATATTGTACGAGTGATTCCTCAGCATCTCCTCCAATCTCACCAACGACAACTACCGATTTGATCTCATCTCTCTCGCTTATCAGCTCAAATGCTTCTATCAAGTTTGTACCGTTAATTGGATCTCCACCTATACCTAAGGCAATTTGTTGACCTATGCCTTCTCTTGACAAATGATATGAAACTTCATACATGAGTGTCCCGCTCCTAGAGAAGACTGCTGTACTTCCCTTCGTAAATGGCTGAGAAGGCATTATCCCTATCTTATTAACTGAGGGTATAATAACACCTGGAGTATTAGGACCAATTATCCTAGCGCCATTGGTATGTGCATACTCTAAGGCTTCCATTGCATCGCGTACTGGAACATGTTCTGGAATAGCAACAAGTAATTTTATTCCACTATTAACCGCGTCCTTTACTGCAGAAAGGAAGAACGGAGCTGGAACAAATATTCCCGATATCTTTGCACCAAAATTCTTATTGGCATCCTTTACTGAGTCGAAAACAGGAATACCTTCAAACGATTGTCCTCCCTTGTTAGGAGTTACTCCTGCAACGATATTCGTGCCATACTCCCTCATCAATCTTGTATGAACAGAACCAAAATTTCCAGTAATTCCCTGAATTATTACAGGTTTATTACCATAGTCTGGATCATCTGATTTACCTACAAGGATATCAAAAATATCAAATTTTTTGGACATTTATTTGTTCAACTCTTTATACTGGACGAGTGAGGAAATTGCTTCCTCTACTGTATCATATAGCTTTGCTTTACTATTGGAGAGCATTTTCTTTGATTTTTCAGATTCTGCTCCAGAGATTCTAGCATAAATTGGAACGCTAATCATCCCATCTTGATATGCATTAAGTATCGCCTGAGCAACCAGGTCTGTTCTGACAATACCGCCAAATAAGTTTACCAAAATGGCCCTAATTCTTGACAATTTGCTAATTACTTCTAACGCTTTGTAAATTGTTTCAGTAGTAGCTCTTCCACCAAAATCCAAAAAGGCGCCCGGTTTACCACCCGCATCGGTTACAATATCTAATGTGGACATCACCAGACCAGCGCCATTACCTATTATTGCTATGTTTCCATCTAGCTCAACAAAAGAAAATCCACTCTTCTCTGCCTGCTCCTGTAATTCAGATATTTGAACATATTTTCTTAATTCAGGATGTCTGAATAGTGAGTTATCATCGATAATTACTTTAGAGTCAAGTGCTAAACAAGTTCCGTCTTTTAATATTGCCAAAGGATTAATCTCTGCCAATTCTGCCTCCTTTTCCCTGACGAGCTTTGCTAACTTTATAACAATATTTGAAAATGACTTGGCAGTTACCCCTTCAAGGTTTAGTTTTTTGGCGACGTTTTCTGCATCTGACTGAGTCAATCCAGTAACAGAAATGTCCTGAATTACTTTGTTCTCAACGCTTTCAATATCCATTCCCCCCTCGGTAGAAGAGATTAACGAATATGTCCTCTTTCCTCTGTTAAGGAACAATGAAAAATAAATCTCTTTGTCTATATTTACTGCTTCTTCTATTAAGATCACTTTTGGAAGCTCTCCTTTTACCTCTTTATTCATCAGTTCTGTAAACTTTGGTATTAGCTCTTCCACTTTCGTGCATTTCAATATCGCTCCTGCCTTGCCCCTGCCACCTACAGTCAATTGAGACTTAAGTACAACAGGGAATTGTAGTTTGTCTACAATTTGGTTTAATTCTGATTGGTTTCTAGCAAGATATGATTTTGGAACAGCTATATCATATTCTGTAAATAATTCTTTACCCTGATATTCTAGTAGCTTCATTCAGCAAGAATGTGAAGCCTATGTGGCGACTTATAATCCTATACAAGTTACCAAATTTGAAAATTTATATATCATTTATTAAATCCGTATGCTATGGCTGAAAAAATGACTGCGGTGTGGCTTATTATATTGACGATAATCGCGTGTGCAGCGGTACCTGCAGTTATGATTTGGTTGACAACGACACCCACTAGTTCCGCACCTCACTTGTTACTTGGTATTACCGAATTTGTGCCAGCTGGTAGTACGCTTAATTTTTAGCACAATAACAATGTCCTCAATTTTTATGTGAAGTCATTTACGATTGTTTCAATTATTCTTTTTCATGTTCAAAAAAGAAATATTTAGAGATGGACAAAAATCCAAACTAGTAATAAATAAAGGTGAGAGCTTAAAACATAGTAACCATGGCAATCGCTCTAAAGGTCCACCCATCTTTCTTTAAGGAATTTGCTACAAAGACATGGGTTTCCCCTGCAGATGTCGTAAAGGAATTGGTTGAAAACGCCTTCGATGAGGACGCAACAAGAGTTCTGGTAACCATTCTTTCTGATAACTCCATTTCAATTGAAGACAATGCAGGAATGGATGAAAGCGAGATTCAGAAATTCTTGCTTTTGGGTTCACCCCATAAGAAAGTTGATTCTGTTTCACCCAAGCTAAAGAGAATTAGAACAGGAAGATATGGAACTGGAAGACTTTCATTTTTGACATCATTTGAAAAAATGAAAATTAGAACCCGAAAGGGTAACTATCATAAATCATTTCTAATCGATACAGGATCTTTAGATGAACTATTTAGAGGTAAATCCAATTTGCGCGAAATTAGGGAATCACGTTTGTCAAGGGATGGAACAGAGATAATAGTAAGCGATGCTAAATCATTTGTCGATGAGTTGAGACTGGTAAAGGAAATTAGAAAATTGGCAGTACTCAGGCATCCCCTTTTTGAGGTGTATATAAAAAGATCGCCAGGGTTCAAAGAATGGAATTTCAAAAATGCTCAGTTGATAAGAGTTCCTGATATACAGGGTCATAGAATACCGTTGAACCTAGACAAGGGAAACATTGTTGGTGAAATTACTGTTGCTCGCAGACCGTTAACTGAAGATGAAAGAGGAATCGCAGTCATGGTAGGTGGACATATAGTCATGAGGACATTATTTGGATTTGACTCCAAAATACCCAGAGTGACCGGATTTGTTAGATGTGATACACTAACATCCAGATTTGCAGATAAATCCGCTATTATAGAAGATACCGAATTTGAAAGATTTTCAAGTCAGATGAAAAAGTTCATTCTCGATACGGTTATTCCAAGTCTTACGCTTTATGAAGATGTACTTGTAACTCGAGAAGAGTCAAAAATTTACAAACAGATAGATAAAGTTCTTGGTCAGGCTGTAATTGAAACCCTAGAACCTTCTGAAGAAATAGAAGGATATGAAATAGTTGAAACCAAAAAAATTGTATCAAAACCTACCAGTAGGTCATCATCCATTCCCGCAGAAGATAATTTGTTTGACAAATCAATTGATGATGAATATAAAGACTTTACCAAGAATGAAAACAAAAGAACGCGGAGTACCGTAACTGGAAAAGGGAAGGATAAACAGACATTCAATGACGCAGATAGTACTCTGCCCAATTATTTATACAGTGGTCAAAGCCCAGATGTAGAAAATTACGAAAACGTCACCGTTACAACTCAGGTAAAAAAACCATTAATGAAGAAAACTTTTGCACTAAAAAAAGTTGGCTACAAGATCATTCCCTACGAAGATGAAACCGATTCAAGATATAGCTTCATAAACGAAAATGTAGTATTTGTGAACAAGGCAAATCCAACGTACAAAGCTGAATCACTAAGAGGAGATGAATTCCTCTTGCGACACATTATGAATATTGTAGCACAAGCTGTCGCAGAGACACGACATCCAGAAGGAAAGGAAGCATTGGAATTGCAAAATAGGTTAGTTTCAGAAGCAATAAGGATTCATGATACATTTTTAACAAAAGCTCCCTGAGCGGTTGAAACTACCACTACTCAATTACTCTGAGAACAGACGAAACGACTAAATCTAACTACATTCACTACTATCCAATCATATGGCGTTTCAATTTATGCCAGGTGCTACCGCGGTAGGTATAACTTGTCAAGATGGCATCATTCTTGCTGCTGAAAAACGTATTTCCTATGGAAATTTTGTGGTAAATAAGAATACAAGGAAAATATTCCAGATAACGGATCAAGTTGCGAGTGCGTGCGCAGGTATGGTTGCGGATATGCAAGTTCTTACGAGACAGGTTGGAGCGCTCGCAAAAATTAGAAAACTAGAAACGAGAAGAGATATGGCTACAAACTCTGTCGCGAAATTGATGTCAGTTATTATGTTTGAAAGAAGATACTTTCCTTTACTCACCCAAGTTATTGTTGGTGGTGTGCAAACGACACCTGAAATCTATACATTGGATCCTTTGGGATCACTACTTCCCGATAATTATGCGGCTGTAGGGACTGGAGCTGAGATGGCCTTGGGATTAATAGATGCTGAGTACAAGAAAAATATGTCACAAGAAACGTCCAAGAAGCTTGCTATTAAGGCAATAAAGTCGTCTGTACAAAGAGATTCCGCAAGTGGCGATGGAATTGATATATTGACCATAACAAAAAAAGGAATAGAAGAAGAATCGCTAAATCTATAATTTTAAGAATATTTTTAAAATCATCATTTTATTAAAATGTCAACATAATCATGTCCTAATAGTTTTTTTCATTTCCCAGTACATGTCACCAATATGGTGTATGTTGTTTAAGACAATCCCTTTTTCCATTTTTCTTCCATTTTCATCATCCACAACGGAAATGCATACTGCGAGTTCTTTCTTATGAGTTTGATCTCTTACTAAAACTATTTCTGATTCCTTGAACTTAGAAAAATCAGTAATACCGGGCCTCATAATATTAGCACCATTACAAACAAACTTCACTGCATTCATGTCAACCTGAACTGATGCAAAGTGATTCAAGATTTCATGTTGCGTCAAATGAGGAATTATAAGGTCATGGGCTAATTGTATGGCAACTAGGTTATTGCCTACAAGGAGCCTCTTGTTTTCATCTATAACGTATGCCTGGATACTCTTAATTGGGAGAAAGGAATTTTTTGGCCAAGAGATGTCAATCTGATTCGTAATATCATGTATCTCCCTCTTTGACAGAGAATGAACTTTCAACTATCATGCTGTCGTTTTTGAAATATTTATCAATATCTTTCTTTTAACCTGTGTATATTTAGATTAGTTACCATATATTCGTATTTGGTAGATTCTGTAGTGCTAATCCAGCAAGATGACGTCTATTCAAATTTCGTAAACTCTATCAAATCAGATGTAACAAAGAAAATTTATGGATATAATTTGAGGACATTCATGGAATATTGCGGCGTAAAAAAATATGAAGATTTGATTGGCCAACGCTAGGTCAAGTCTAAAGGCTGTGAAATACTATAATAACAGAGAACCAAATATTTTCTTGGAATTGAATAAGTTAGAAGATGAGTTAGGTCCGTTACTACTTGAATTAGAAACAAAACTGAAGCGCCAAAAGTTAGTAAAGATAAAAAAAGGGAAAGAGTCTGCATTTGAAAAAGAATTCAGCGAAGTAATTAGAAAAACTGTTCTACCTATAATGATTGAGTATAAAAAATTCATTGAAAATAAGCAACAGGATGTGTATCTGACTTGTACTATTGAAACACCATACCAATTACATAAGGGTATTACTTTTGAATTAAAAGATTCGATTAAGATATCAAAACACCCCGTTACAAGAAGGATCACTTTCTTTCCACGGAATGAAAGAATACATATTTTTGAAGAGGGATTACTAGGAGACGGTCATCCTATTGAACTCAGTTATGCTAAAAATGAAATATCAAAAGAATTTGTAAGAAAAAAAATGAGTTCCTTAATAAAGAAATACATTGACAAATTACTACTTGGCATTGAATAAATATAGCAACGGATGGGAGTAAAAACTGGAAGGTAAGACAGTCAATAGGTTGCCTATGTACTCGCTGCATGGATGTTCGAATTAAGAAAGTAAGTAATGATATTGGTGATGCTCAACTCGTAGAATTTTACTGCGATGTATGTTTTAAGTAGGAAGAAAGGTAGAAGTAGAAAAGAGATACAGAAATTAAATTAAATATTAGTTACTAAGAACGAAATCTCTTTTGGGTCTCATAAGCTTGTATTTGGTTATCGACCTCTTTTATAAGATCAAACAGACGTACGGGTTTTTGAACAAATCCATCTATTATTTTCTTTTTTGTATAATCATGAAATATTTTGTCGTCTATAGTAAACGCTGTCATCAAGATCGATCTAACGAACTTATTTTTTTCCTTTATTTTTTTCAATAATTCCATGCCATTCAATCCCGGCATCCTGAAATCAGATATTACTAGGACATAGGCATGCTCATTAATTTGGAAATGCTCTAGCGCTATTATAGGATCTGTAAAAGTGAATATGGTTATACCATTAATACCAGCCAAAGCATCACGGAAAAGGATTGTAATATCTTGCTCGTCATCTACTATTGAAACCAATTTACCTAGGGACACGAGTGCATCATCTTCTACCATGCTCCATGATCTTAGGCTTCAACATGTAGAATATGAAGTGAGGTCGTTAATAACACTTTAAGAATTACGACAATAGAATAAAACTGGTGGGCCCGAATCGTAGCAAAAGCAGCCCACCGGATGTGTTTGATGGTGTTGTTGTATAACCATGTTCAATAAATTATAAAAAAGTTAATAAAAAAAAGTAAAGGTTAGACAGGGTCGCCCGACGTACCTTGATTCTTATCTCTCTTTACAGCCGTTGGTTCATGTTCTTTTATGTTTTCAGGGGACATAGGATCTTCTGACTTTTCATTTTCATCGACCATTTCTGCTGCCTCTTCCCTTAAATTTTCAGCAGGTCCTGAGGTATGTGGATCACTTTCGGCTGCACCGACTTTTTTCTGATTTTTCTGTGCCTCTTCTATTTCGTTATTATCGCTCATACACTAATAGTATACAACAACCCTTAGGAAGGTTAAAGGGATTTTTTCAATTTCACTATTTTTTGAAAATGTTACCAATATGTACGGAAGTTAGTCATATTATGAATTATTAGATACCGTGTCGGACCAATGAGCGCCAATGGTAAAGGCCCGACACATTGAAACATATGAAATTCGCAAATGAATAATATCCAACAATAATTTAAGACTTTAAAGATGCTAAAGCCTGACAAGAGGACGGACTTGGCTATAAAAAATCCTTATCCTCCCATCAGACTCTTAAAAGTAAGGAAACCATCTAATAATGAGTGAATGAGAAATAAATAATTTCCTTTATTCATATCTTTCTAAGGTAGTTATTCTAAATTTGGTACAAGGGCAATAAGGCTTTTGACTTTTAGATTCATTACCTTGATTATGGTCATATCTTTTATGTCCGCATCTTAAGCAGACGTCGTGTAGTATCGCGTACCGATCACTTTACTTTATAATGGTTCAAGCCTATTCTAGCACTTTAAATTTTTTTGCAGTCGCATTATGCGCAACGTCTTGAGTTCTTACTTTTAGTGTGACCACATATACAATACACGTCCGCAACAATGTTGAGAATACATACACTAACACCATAACCTTTTAAAAATTGACAAATGAATGACTAAGAAATTCTAATTTGATATATAGGTTGAAGTGTTTTTGTTTATCAATATCCGTACTTGGAGCTTCATCCAATTTTAACAAATTATCAGTTAACAATTTAACTTTTTGAAACTCAGCTCTTATGATCGGATATTCTGGATATTCTTTTCAAACGTTCAACTCCTCCAATTTTCCGTATTACATTTTCGGTTTGTTCTGTGACTAGATGAGTCCATTTAAGATTTTTCACCATTCTCCTTCTAATTTCAATTCCCGAAAGATCACTCCGGTTGAGTAATTTTGGTTCTATAACTGTGATATTTCTTTCGATAAAGAGGTAGCGAGTAAATGCATTGTTAGTAAAAACTACATCGTATTTTGGAACCAGCATATCGACGAAATGAGTCCATGTCGAATGAATGTTCGAATCGGGAACTGGAATTATAAGAGTTTTTTTACAATCAATCTTGTTATCTGCATTGAGCGAATCTTTTATCATAGATATTCTCTCACCAGCAGTAAAAGGATTTTGTGATTCGTAACTCGCTTGAGCACTTCCTACAACAATAGCTAATTCATCAACTTTTTTGAAGGCGAATTGGATTGCTGCAATATGACCTAAGTGGAACGGTTGAAACCTTCCTATGAATATGCCGCTTGACAAACTGGTATAGAATGCAAGATGAATAATTTAAATTTTGAATAAAGTAACTCAATATTTATATTATGTTTGAAAACCAAAGAATTTGTGGTTTTTTTAGAGATACATGACCTGTCGGCGAACATTAGTGGTAAACAAATTCTTGATAACCTTTGCTTTGAAATGGATAGAGGTCAAGTTCATGCCATAATGGGCCCAAACGGCTCTGGTAAGAGCACTTTGGCAAATGTGGTAATGGGTCATCCAAAATATACCGTTTCATCTGGAAAAATTCTCGTTGATGGTGAAAACATCCTTAATTTGACTACGGAGGAAAGAGCAAAGAGAGGTCTTTTCTTAGGTTTTCAATATCCCACCGAGATTCCAGGAGTTGGTTATAGTCATTTTTTGAGGAACGCTTACAATATTTTGAATAAAAGTCTTAGTGGGAAGCAGAAAGATAGAGAAGTATTTTTAACAGTAAAGGAATTTCACGAGTATCTAAAGAAGAACTTGGATAATGTAGGCCTACAGACGACATTTTTGAGCAGATATCTTAATGAGGGATTTTCTGGCGGGGAGAAAAAGAGATCTGAAGTTATGCAGATGCTCGTACTCAAACCAATTATTGCCATTCTGGACGAACCAGATTCTGGCTTGGATATAGATGCTATCAAGGCAGTAGCAGAGGCGATAAATATCCTCATATCGACAGGAGCTGGAGTATTGATAATCACTCATTATGCAAGAATTCTCAGGTATTTGTCAAGACTTGACAAAGTTCATGTCATGGCAAAAGGACAGATCATAAAATCCGGAGGCAAAGAGCTATCCGAAGAATTAGAAGTCAAAGGATATAGCTGGATAGGATTGTCGGATGAAGACAGTACCCACTAATATGCACAATTAGAGATTAGGTTTGTCTGTTGTTTGAGATTTCATTTTCATGACGTAGGGTCTGGAAAGTATTGGTGCCAAAATTGTTGTAGCCCAACCGATTGTTACCGTAATTGAGAATATGGTTGAATCAATAATGCCAGAAGTAAAGCCAATTGATGCTATAACTAATTCCACCATTCCCCTCCCATTCATGAGAAATGCTATGGCCAAACTCTCATTCTTTGAGAATTTGATCAACCTTGAACCAATATAACCTCCCCCCACTTTAGTAACGACTGCCACTATTGCAAGAACTATAAAAAATGGAAGATTACTTGCGATTGAATCCATGTTGATATTTATTCCAATAACAGCAAAAAATATGGGAGCAAAAAATCCAAAGGAAATTGCAGAAATTATTCCATAGACTCGTTCAAAATTTTCTCTCCTGATTATCTCTTTGTAAACTATTAACCCTGAAAAGAAAGTTCCTATGATGAAATGTAGGCCTATTACTACCTGTGCTATAACAGAAACTAGAATAGTAGAGATCAGTAATATACCAAACGCAGCCTCCTTTGTATGCAGTTTTTCAAAAAAGTAGGCACCTCGGCGTTGAAACCAAGTATTTGCTTTTCTAAATAAAATATCAATAAGGAATATTCCACCTATAAACAACAATATCTTGATTACAGAGTTTATCATCGTCTCAATGATATTCACAGATGCCACATTGGCTCCGTGAAGTTGTAACACAATTGATAAGACTACAAGTGAAAAAATATCATTGATTACAGCTGCAGTAATAACCGTGTTACCTACCTTAGTCTCCAAAATTCCGAATTGCATCAGAACAATCGTAGACACTGGAACTGCAGTTATGGATAATAACAGTCCAACGAACATTGATTGAACTATTCCAAGTCCAAAAAGAGCGGCTATACCAAAACCGCCCAAGTAAGGCAACGAAAATGCTATTGCTGATAATATACCCCCACGCAGCCCAGCTTTTCTTATTTCTCGTGGATCCATTTGCAAGCCTGCTAACAACATAAGAAAGAATACTCCCAAGTCTGAAATTACATTTAGACTCTGATCTGGAGTTATTAATTTCAAAACATATGGACCAATTATTATTCCAGCAGCAAGTTCACCTACCAGCGGAGGCAACCGGAGTCTTTGAGAGAACTCGCCCAGTAAGCGGGTTGCAACCAAAATTATAACTACGCTGATAAACAGCTGCTCTGTTGCCATGATTTATCAAACTAGTTCTAACTAGATTTATCCTTTTGGAAAATTACGACTTGATTCAATATTAAATGCTTTGCGATCCTTTTTAGGTACTATTCTTATATTCGATTATTGATTATTCAGATCCTTTCCTATCCATTTTAGTTATTATCAGTGAAAAATCACTAATAATAATGTACCAGTTTCCAAATAGAAGAACATATACTTCATTTAATACCCATGGGCAAATGCCACACATGTCAATAATTTATGTTTCTAACTAACGTATCAAGTTAAATAGTTCAATTCGTGACTTCAATTCATAACATTTGGACTATATTCGGATCCTGGTTAAAAATAATCTCAGCATATCAACTTTCGCGCCATAATGCCTTTACCTTAGCCAACATCACAAAACCTACAAGATATGCTACTTGTACCAAAAGTCCTAATTCGATGGACCATTCTTTAGGTGTGGGCAATCCCATGGTGGTTTGAATCATTAAGGATGCATGAGTAGTTGGTACTAGATATGAAGCAAATTGGAATTGGATAGGTAGTCTCTCGATACTATAAAAAACAGGCGGCAATATTGAAAGGATCACGTTAACAAAAGAGATGATTTGTGACACGTTGCGCATATGTAGCATGTGTGATGACAGAAAAAATCCCATTGAAGACAT
>DASQWJ010000123.1:0-2697 GCA_035640315.1 Nitrososphaeraceae archaeon | reverse complement strand
TAAAACAAATAATCTAGGCCCTTTCTAAAGAATCCACTATTTGTGTCAAAAACAATTCACATCCCCTTGGGCCCACTATGTATAAGGGCTCAAATATCCATTCGTTGCATTAGACGCATAGGAAAATTAAACAATGCCAACATAACTTGCTACTACCATTACAAAAAAAGATTTAATAACAAATAGAGCAAATTCAGAATTAGTACGGAAATTTTATGATCTTATAAGATCCAATGGTGCAAGCGAACATCATCAGAATATTAACTTGAAAGATGTTACTGCTTTTTGCGAATTTTTTGGGAGAAAAAATAATTTTACAGATATCGATACGACCGAGCAGAGTGATCGAGGTACTTGAAGTATTCAGGGACAAAGTATTAAATGCAATGGCTGAAATATTCCAGGCAACTTTGAAAAACTACTTTTCACTACAATGGAAACGAAGTACTAATTCTTAAATCACATTTCATATGACTCTGAAGTATGATGTTTTTCATCGACATGTATAGACATTGAATATGTTTTTATGAAACCATTTCCGAGCGGGACCAAGCAGATTTGAATCTCATTTTCGAATTATTCCTACAATTTAAGTAATTCTAATTTAAGCAGGACATATTAATATGCAAGAACTTGAACTAATAATTGATGAGCTTCCAAAATATTTCATTATGGAAGTTAGCGCTAATGCTCATAGTTGCAGGCGTAGTTATTATATTGGCGCTATTAGGTTCATCTGCCAAAAATTTGTTCAGTGCATCCATAACCGAGGATGTAGCTGTTAAGCTGAAGAAAGATATGGATTGCGTTGTCGAACCATCGGATGGTATACCTAGGGTGATCTCAAATTGCAATTATGAAGTTGGAGACAACCTGTCGGTAACCTTCAAATCAAAACAACCTGCGATTGAAAAATATGAGTTAAAGAATTCTTCGAACAACCAATGAATATAATTTGATTCTTCACAGCATATTGAGGTAAATTTCCAAATTCACCAAATAAATTTATTCAAATTATGTTAATACTCTGGGTTACTATAAATTTACACAAAGTTGACAGAGAATAGATTATCAAAAAAAGTTGGCATAGGGACAGCGTATATGTTAAGCAATATAAGCAGTCAAATAAAAGAATGAATAAACAGCGAGTAGAAACCTGCTGACATTGTTTCCCTTAAAGACTAAAAATGAACTTGAAATCATTTACATGCAAGATTCAAATCCATTTGATTTCTTATATAGTAACATGTGGTTTTACTTGAATCCCTACGAAATGTCAGAGCGGGTAGATATTACCCCATTTCGCATCGCTTTAATTTATTATTTGTAGGTTATCAAAGAAAAGAATCAGAAAGTGTTCACACACTCAACGCTTTAGAATTGAAATTGCTACCACAAAAAGTACTTGTACCTGGGTGACGATAAAACTGGTGCGTAATTGAGCTTGCTTACTTCACAACCACTACGGGACAATCGGAGTACGTTACTACACCAGTTGCTACACTACCTACCAATAGTTTCTTAAATCCTGTCATTCCTCTACTTCCGACAACAATAATATCTACTTTATTGACTTTTGCGTATTCTAAAATATCTTTTGTGATTGACGTAAAGTCACTAATTACATCTGTCTTGACATTCACTTTCATTTCAGTTGCCTTTTGTTTCACGGTTTCTACAATTTTCTCCCCCTCTTCCATTGCTCTTTTCGTAATTTCCTTCAATTTACCGGGTCTGGGAGAAATCGCGATCTCTATTTCCTTGTACCTTGGATCTATGACATGCAGCACTATCAATTCTGCATCAAATCTTTTGGCCATGTCAATTGCGAAGGTGCTTGCTTTGAGGGATGGATTAGAGCCATCGATTGCGGTTAGTATTCTTTTGATAAGCAACAATCATTCATAATACTTTGACATTTTATTAATTTTTCATATTTCGACATATTTTAAACAATGGTTGTTTAACAATTCGATGCAAATTTCAAAAACTAATGCTAATCAAAAGTTATATGCCATAATTTCATAAAAAGGATCAATGCCTGGAAAGGACAAATGCAGCGTCTGCGGAAATCATACAGATATAGCGGCAAGAGTTATCAGTAATCCGAATATTCTCTACTGTAAGAATTGTCGCGATGAAGAACTTCAACGACTCGGAAGGAACTTTGATTTGATGAAATTCGTAGGTATTAGATGCGGATCAACTAATGTCAAAAAAGATGAATTACGAACTGGAATTAATGAGGACGTCATCAATGTTAATAACTCAACTATTGATGAAATAATTGCAGTTTATGCAGTTGCTCGTTTGTCATGTATTGATTGTAAAAATATTTTTTATATAAATGTTTTAGATAATGGCCCGAGAACCAAATAATTTTCATAGTTGCCTAGTCTTAGTAAAGTAAGAAAAATTATGAGATAGTATTATCTTATTATCATAACAGGACAAGAGGAATGATGAACTACTTTATTCGATACACTGCCTAGAACTAATTCTTTGAATTTTCCCATTCCTCGACTTCCAATAATTATAACATCATATTTTTCTCTTTCACAAAAATCAAGGATTGTGGAGCCAACATTGCCTTGCAGTAGTTTAGTGGTTATTGATAGTCCCTTTCCTGTTGCTATATCCGAACATTTTGATAAAATCTGTTGCGTTTCTTTTTTGCAGGCATCTACTAACTCTCTT
>DASQWJ010000122.1:0-6774 GCA_035640315.1 Nitrososphaeraceae archaeon | reverse complement strand
TGGACGAAATGTATTGAAAAGACTAATGAGTGATACAATTATAGATTCCAAGGATATTGAAACTCCACTTGCGCATCTGAATTCACATGAACATCTTGTTAGCGGTATTCCCATTCAAAAGACGCTGAAATCAAATAAGGCACATCAGGTCCAAAATCCTACTATTATGATTGTTGACGATGAACCAGATGTGCTCCTTACCTATGAATCATTCCTGTCCTACACTGGATATAAGGTCAGAACATTTGCAGATTCTTACCAGGCATTGAAGGCTTTTGCATCCAGTCCCAGCCTATATGATCTAGTTATCTTAGACATACGGATGGAAAATTTGAACGGATTGCAGTTGTATCAAAGCCTGAAAGCAATGAATCCCTCTTCTAAAATCATTTTTGTTTCTGCCCTTGATGCTGCTAAGGAATTAACCAGTATCTTTTCTGATATTGGTCCGGAAGATGTTATAAAGAAACCCGTAGAGAAGGAAGCTTTCATCAAGGCGGTACGAATGTCACTTGAGTAATAAAATTTGGAAAAATTATGCCCTGATCAGTATTCGGAAAGTAAGCATTGCTTAAAAGTAATTAACTACTAACTTACTGAGTGAACTATTATTTTAGCAAAAATGCGGCCAGGAAAGACACCAGCGACAAAAAGTCATTTATTGATGTCGCTGACAATAACATAAGGCAATCCTCCACTAGTAGATTAAATTCTGATTCAATAAACTCATACTCAAGTACACCTGGGCAAAATAGTAGTAATGAAATTCCACTTGAAAACAATTCTGAAAATTTCTGCGTCAGCCTAATCGACATTGTTGGATCTACCAAATTAGTATCAACAATAGATTCATCAAAAAATATTAGAAATTTTTATGGAACTTTCCTTAACAGCGTTGCAAACATCCTAAAAAAGTATCATGCTAAAATTATAAAGACAGTAGGTGATGGAATAATTTCATACTTTCCAGAAACAACAGATACATCTAATTTGAATGCTTTCGAAAATGTTGTAAAATGTAGCTTTGCTCAGCTCGAGGAACGATCAAGTATCAATACCACTCTTTTGGAAAACAATTTGCCGACAATAAGTTACAGGGTAAGCATCGACTACGGAAAAGTAGAAAGAACTCAAATTAAGGGATTTGATAAGGAAGATCTGTTTGGATCAACTGTAAATTTCTGTTCAAAGATAAATTTATTCGCACCTCCAAATAGTATCATTATAGGAAATGATCTTTATCAAATAATGAAATCACTAAAAGTAATTAGTACTCCATATAAGCTTGAAGAAATGAATAGCTATTATTGTGGAGCAGGAAAGTTCTCCTATCCATTATATTTACTCTCAAGGGTAAACCAGACCAAAATGGAACATATCAGTCCCTTAAATAAGTCTCTGGACGAAATAAGAAAATACGTATTCAATGGGATAAAGGTCTCTAGAGCACCGAAAATTTTGCTCGTAGATGATGAAAAAGATGATTTAATCGTATTAGAAAAATTCCTAAAACTGGGCGGTTTTGAAGTAAATTCGTTTTCTAACCCACGACAGGCCCTCTTGCACTATGCGAACACAGATCCCTATTCGTACGACCTAATCATAAGTGATATTAGAATGCCAGAGATCAATGGTTTCCAACTTTATTATAAACTTAAGTCGATAAAACATGATGCTAAAATCATATTTGCAACTTGTCTCAACATTGCCGAAGAACTCATAACATTACTTCCTGAGGTTGATCCCCAACAAGTCATTCAAAAGCCAATTGAGAAGGAAAAGTTTATTGAAATAGTCAAAAAGCAAATCCTCTAATGAGACCTCTGAAGTAATAACCGATGTTTCACCTTACATTTCAATCATGCAGTCCTTTTGGTTAAATAGTATTATAATAGTAACAAAATGGTGCAAATTTGTAATCAGGTTGATATATTTGATGGGAGTAAAGGAAATTAGTAACATAGTATATATTATTTAGGACGCGAACTGAATGTCCCTGAAATTACCTAAAATCTATAAGATTGGAATTCTATCTGTAATATCAATAGTAGTATTCTCATTTACGGTGTTTTACTCCATCCAAATTGTGACAGAAGAGAACGTTAAAAATAATCTCATATCCGAACAAATCAATAGGCAGCAAGTTGCATCAAAGAGCCTCTCGCAACATATAGGTTCGGACCTTACACTAGTCACTGCGGTGCTCGATGGCTTGGCCAATTCTATATACATGCAAGATAAGAATTTGGATCCAGAAAAAACCAGCAGCATAATCAATGAAAAATACAACTCAATTGATGACATCATAGACAGAATATTTATACTCGACAAAGATGATGTTGTAACCACAGATTTGTCGCATCAAGGAACCAACCTAAATGTAGGTTCAGATTTTTCTCAGAGAGAATGGGTAGAAGAAGCCAGGAATAATCTAAAAGCTGTGTTTTCGAAAGGTTTTGAAGGACAAGGGATATACTCAATCTTTATTGCGGTTCCTATGATAAATAGAGAAAACAATCAATATCTAGGTCTAATTGGAGCATCGATACCAACTGAAAAGTTTTTTTCCCGATACGGAAACGTCCATGATATTAACTCACAATTCTTAGTTGTATATGATAAAAGTGGAACGATACTTGCAGTCGGTGCTGATAGGAGCCTAGTAGGGAAAAATTTTTTTAGCAAGACCGTTCAGGGTTTTATTACCCAGAATGAAATTTTAAACAATCTTACAAGGACTCTTCTTGCTGGTAAATCAAATTTCGGTGTATATGATTACGGTAGAACTGAAAGAATCAATACCGGGCAACCCGTACTTATTCAGGATATACCTACTTATTTTATACAAGTGGTTACTCCGACAAGGGAAATTTTTGCAAAGACTGCAGATACTCTCTTCACAGAAAGACTCAAGAGTTATTCCTTGTTAACAGCGGTTTTTGCTTCTGTAGCAATACTGACAATTTTCTTACTAAAGTGGAGTAACACTATGGAAAAAGAGGTTATCAAGAGAACCCACGAACTTAATAGATCAAATGTTAAGCTAGCAATTATGTCCCAAGAGCTTAAGAACTCCAATCTTTCATTACAGAAAGCTAATAATCAGCTAAGACAGAATGATAAATTACAAAAGGAGTTCATAAATATGGCCGCACATGAATTACGGACACCAATTCAACCTATACTTGGATTAACAGATGTGTTACTTGATAAGGCCTCAGATCCTCATCAATCCCATCTCCTTGAAGTTATAATGAGGAATGCCAGAAGGCTTCAGCGACTTTCTGGCGATATTTTGGATGTTTCTAAAATTGAGAGCAGTTCACTGAAACTTTCTAAAACTCCAATGGAACTCAATGAGGTAATACAAACTGTAATAAATGATTTTGAAAATGGAAGTAAATTAGAAAGAAATAAGAACGTTAAAATCTTTTTTCAACCTAAGGATTCTATAATTGTATATATAGATAAAGATAGAATCTTTCAAGTATTATCAAACTTATTGAATAACGCACTAAAGTTTACTAAAAATGGAACAGTAATGATAAATATCAATCTTGATCATGATGAAAAGAACAAAGTAGTAAAGGTTACTATACAAGATACTGGCATTGGTATCACTCAGGAATTAATGCCTAATTTGTTCTCAAAATTTGTTACTTCATCTTATAATGGTACCGGTCTGGGACTATTTATTTCCAAAGGCATTATAGAAGCTCATGGGGGTAAAATTTGGGCTGAAAACAACTCTAATGGTGTTGGAGCAAGTTTTTCATTTAGTTTGCCTATTACTTCATTGAATTAAATAATATTGACAAGATGCATAGAACATGTACAGGCTGCTAAGTTTCTGTTGTATGAAAAGTTAAATATGAAAATAGATTACTAAGTATGAGTAATTCCCATTCCTTCGATTACTATGTTGTAGAATAGTGTACTTCTATTCCGTATTAGTCAGGACATAATGCTGAACCCAAACATTTACCGGGTAAACTAGAAATGCTTCCAGATTCATCATCATCTGGAATGGAATCACTAGCATTTGGCGCTGTAGAATTCTGACTCATATTATTTAGAGTTGAGGAGGTATTATTATTTAAAATTGAATTAGTATTACTCATGTTTAGTAAAGGCACTGCATATGCTATTTCCATACTATCGAAAATAGAGAACATAGATATTAGGCTAGGAATTAGTAGAATGGCTTTAATCAGTTCTTTCATCTCTTATTTTCGGTCATATTATAGGAATATCTGATTAAAACAATATTAACGATTTGATAATTAATACTCCTAGCATCTTCGTTAATCCTAAACACTCTATTATCTTATACAAAGTAGTATTTAAGTAGATTTATGCCGCATTTATTTGATAAAGATTTCAATCATGAGAATATCTATGAGATTTAACTTTATCCTAAGATAAACAGGTTTCACCACTACAATTTCTAAGATTTTCGGCTTTATTATATTAAAGAACCTTCCCTTTGGAAGTATAAGAATCGATGATTTCCGAATTTCTTCATTTTTTTACTAAATTCTAGTTTCAATCAAATTAAACATAATTCATTTGTTACGTTTTCAAAATACCAATGCATTATTCTAGAACTTGGAGGATTTTTATAATTGCTAATTAAAGGAATTTGCGCGAAAGCAATCGGTAATTAGTTTTTAGAATTTGACTCCTGTCGACAGTCTAGATTCATGGGCAGATAAGGATAGTCCGATTGAATTAGGCACTAGTTTGATTCATCATGATTTCTTGGTCACTAAAAATTCATTTTACATTTCACTTTATCATATCTATGATTAAATTTGACAATTTTCCAATTGTTAAGGATATTTGGTTCTCAAAAATGTACCGAAAATAGATCTTTCCCTTTGGTTAGCTTGAGGATAGTCAGTTATTTATTCTACCTCATTAATGCCTATCCTTTTATATGAAAATAATTAATGAATAACGTGCATCAGTACTTTAATTTATCTTGCATGAATTTTGATACTACAAAAGAACAGGAGGATCTTGTTTTAAAGGTAGATGGCATATGTAAATCTCTTAGAAGTGTTGAAGAAGAATGCTATATTGAAGATAGACTTAATGAAAAATTGGTTCCTGAATTTAGTAAAATTGGCATGCTTGGTTGTCCGATTTCAAAAAAATATGGAGGTCTAGGTTTTGATATCTTAACTTATTGCAAGTGTTTGGAGAGAATTGGTGAGGAAGGTAATTCAATGAGGACATTTTTTTCTGTCCATACTTCGATTGGACAGATGGTATTGCAAGGATGGGCAGATGAAGATCAGAAGAAAAGATATCTTCCTAAAACTACAATGGGTAAAAGTATAATGGCCTTTGCACTCACCGAACCAGAAGCAGGAAGTGATCCTTCATCAATGAACAGTCAGTATGAGGATAAAGGAGAATATTATTTACTATCTGGTAAGAAACACTGGATCGGAAATGGAACTATAGCAGATATTGCCACAACGTACGCTAAAGAAAAGACAACTGGAAAGATATCAGCATTTATTGTAGATATGAATTCATCTGGAATTAGAAAGAAAGAAATGAAAAACAAAATGGGCCTTCTTACAATCAAGAACGCTGAGATTTGCTTTGAAGGATGTCATATACCAAAGCAAAATTTGCTTGGTGAATTAGGACAAGGTCTTAATGTTGCCTATAGTGCGTTGATTGACGGTAGGCTAAGTGTTGCGGCAGGTTGTATCGGGGTAATGAACGACTGTCTGAATGAAACATTGAATCACGCAAAACTAAGAAAACAACACGGATCTCTATTGGCGAAAAAACAGTTAATCCAACAACATATTTCAAGAATTATAGTAGGGAAGGAAAGCGTTAAGTGGCTTACATATAAAGCGGCTTGTGCCAGGCAAAAATTGCATGACTATGTTGAACAGTTCAAATTAGAAGAGCAAAGATGGCAAACAAAACTTAATCGTAGTAACACCGAATACTCAAGGTTAAGAAAAGAAGCTGATGGATTAACAGCTATTGCAAAGTTCCATGCCACAAATACCGCGTTTGACTGCGCAAATAGATCGGTACAAGTATTTGGATCTTATGGTTACCAAAAAACATCACGTGTAGCAAAGCACTTTCTTGATTCTCGAGCTACTATGATTTATGAAGGGGCAAATGAGGTCTTAGAGCTCAAAATCGCTTCCGAAGTACTGGGCGATGAATATAAAGCATATTGATGTTATTCGTTGAATGAACATTGATAATGAAAAACCATAACACAAAGATATATTTTTTCACTTAACATTTACTAACTGTAGCGTCTTAATGTATCATTTATAAGTGATATTCCTCTGGCAGCATCTTCCTCATTAATAATTAGAGGTGGCATTATCCTGATTGATTTTATTCCCGCCGGAAGAACAAGCAGACCCCTCTTAAACAATCTTTTAACTATATTATCTCTCGTTATTTTTGTATCAAATTCAAGGCCAATCATTAGACCGATGCCTCTTACATCTATGAGACCATTGATACCAATATGATCAATAAGATTTTTTATTAGCATTTCACCAATTTTATGAGAATTAAGTAATAGTTTTTTCTTAATTATAGTTTCAATTATCTTTGAGCCAATTGCCATGTCAATTCTGCCTCCTCCTCCCCATGTACTCGAAAGAACTCCAGATTCGCTAGGTTCATACTTTTTATCGTAAACAGTGGCACCAACCTGCAATGCTTTTGCAACAGTCATTATATCGGGTTCAACTCCGTAATGCTGATAAGCCCACC
>DASQWJ010000121.1:0-14828 GCA_035640315.1 Nitrososphaeraceae archaeon | reverse complement strand
GTACGGCGCGTATGTGGGAAAGGTAATCGGACTGGTCACGGATATCGATGGTTCAATTGAGTCGGTAGGTGTGGATTGTGGTTCAACTGGATTGCAGAAGCTGTCATACGATCAATTACTCGTCCAAGGAGACTATGTGATCTTTATACCAAAGTGGCGAATGGAGGCACAAAAATTACAAAGACAAAAAAATCTGACTCTCAAGAGGGTTAAGGCACTTGAAAATTTGGTAGAAGAAAACGATCTTATGAAAGATGATGCTGAGGTTTTGCATCTCATATATGAGAAGCGATTGGCTGACTTGGAAAGTAACGAACAAGAGGTCGTAAACACGTTGAATTCAAGACTACGGGAGCTGGATGTACAAAGTACAACTATCAAAACGATTATTTTCGACGCAAAGTTACAATATAGGAGTAATGATATCCTTGAAGAAACATATCAGGAAATCAATGCAAATTCTGCAGAGTTGTTAGATCGTATTCAACTGGAAAAAGATGAGATAAACAGCTTTCTTTCAAGAATTACTCAACCGTATTCAGAGATAACGACAAATGAATCAGAAGATAAGAGCGTCGACCAAGCACAAACGGAGGATCAACACGTTGAGCAAACCATAATGGAAACTGTGACTAGCGACAGTGAGGATATCAAAGAACAGAATTCGGCAGTATCTAACGAGTCTCAAGATGACGAGACAGAAGGCAATTGGTTAAATGAAGTACTTACAAGAGACACGGCCTAGTAGACTAGCTCAAACTAGAAATATCACCATCTCTTATTTTTTGACGCACTTTCTTAGAGTAAATTATTCAGATTCTTTAGGGATAACAATCTAAAATGCACCTTCAATGTAGTTATGTTATAGATTATTGTGCCAATACATTAAAATAAATAAGCTTAGTGTATCTTAATATGAAATACAGAAGTAGAACAGAAATAGTAGCAATGATCCTAGAAGCTGCAAATGGTGGTGCAACAAAGACCAGAATCATGTACAAAGCTTTTCTTAGCTATGCTCAATTGAGGGAATATCTTTCTGTACTTATTGAAAATAATTTGCTAGAATATTTAGAAGGCTCACAAAACTACAAAACTACCGAAAAGGGATTGAATTTCCTGAAAATGCACAACGAAATTGGCGAACTATTACAAACCTCAGTAAAAGAACAAAGAATATAAAAAAAAGTTACTTTTTACCTTTTTATTTTCTTTTTTTTATTATTTGCATTTAAGCACCAAAGAATTTCTAAAATTCACATCGTTTCATCGTAATAAAGTCAATATCAAATTGCTAATGAATATCACTAGTGATATATATGTTAAAATGGTACTTTGCCACTATCACAACCAAATCTTTTTTATGAAATGCGGAATATGTAAGGAAGAAATAATCAAAGACAAACGAAGAGAACATCTCAGATATCACAAATTGGATGATACGCTGGTTGAATGGATAATTGAAACCGACGATGATTTGATCTCACTTTACGAAAAATAGAATCTACACTGATATCGCAAACAAAAGAATTAATTTGAACAGATCGGATACTATCAACATGTCAGATAGTCGTCAGGTATCATGTCCTTATTGTGCATCGAAATTTAGCAATAACGAAGAATTATCCAAACATATTGATAGAATACATGGTGATTCAGGTTTGCTCGAAGGCGACCGACGACAGTGGAAATAAACCCAAATATACTACAATCTTTGCTCCAATTCTATTCTCCAAATTTTTTAATCTGATCTTGACTTTAGAAATGTAGATCCATCACTTCATTAATTTGATGAGTCTTTGTTCTAAGTCAAATCAAAGATACATTACTAAGACGAATTACCACAATATCATATTTTGGTATCAAAACTATCCATGAAGATGAAGATATGTAATTGGTATCAAAATTAAAAAAGGGTTATATTTCTGACCTGCTATTATTTATATAGATAGAAATGAATTCCCGATTAATCGGGAAAAAAAGCAAATACCAAAAACATGAGTATTTGAGGAACACTATTGAATTGCAATATAAGCAGTGTAAATCCTGCAAAACAAGAACTCAATTTGCTTGCATTGTTTGTGGGTTTTGTTGGAGCTGTCATTGGAAAGTAGAGCAATTAGCCAAAATACCAAAGTATTTGATCGATGATGTAATTAATGAGTAGTTTTAAAGTCTAGTAAGGATATTACAATAACAAAAACCAGTAGATATTTTTCAACAGATCGTTATACATATTGAGAATTTACAATCCGTCAAGCACAATCTATTTCTTAATGGTGAAATGGTCCTTGCTACTACTTTCTCTGTTCTCGTAAAAATTGCCATCCAACCTCGTTCCATTCTCCAGAATGTCTATATTTAAAAACCCATGTCTCAAAAATTGAGTTATAACATAGGGAGCTTGACCTGTAAATTCATAGAGATCCTCTCCTCCAGTACCGAGTGTTACAAATATAGGTCCTTTCGTGCCATCTACGTATTTCTCTGTTTCTTTATTTGTAATTATGGGAGTAAAGGTTCTCGTCTCATTATAATTGAGTGGATAGGTACGTTGATAATTATGGTTATGTGCTTGCAGAACAACATCAACACCATATTTATCAAATAGTGGATGGTACAAGTCCTGTAGTTCGTCAAGACCCGGATGTGTAGTATTAGAAGAGTAAAAGGATCTAAACGAGTATACAACTATCCAATTTATACTCTTATTCTCATGTGCATTTTTGAGATCATCATTGACAAACTTGTATTGATCTGAAGTTTCATTATATGGTATCACTTTATTTTTGGCCGTTGCCATCGACAGAAAATGAACGTTTCCATAATCAAACGAATAATAAGGCTTATCCATATTGAAATGTTTCATATATTCAGTAAATTTCGAAGGGAACATTTCATTATCACCAATTGTAATTTTTAATCGACCATCGGTATCTAATGGAGAAACAACATGAAACCAACAATCTGCTGTCTTTTGATAAGAAAGGTCACCCAATGCAATAACAACTTCCGGGCCCTTACTCAGCATATTTGTTATCGTCCTGTTCGCATTCTTACCACAGCCAAAATCTCCGGCTGCAACAAAATTAAAATCCAAATTATCTGTCTCAGCTGTCCCAAATGATTTTTCTATAAAAATTCCAAATGTTGTCAATCCAAATGAGAGAAATATCACTAAAAATAGCTTTAAATTATTATTTCTAAATGATTTTAAAGTTGAAAATAAGTCTAAGTCTATTTTACACTCCTTATGTTTGATCTAGCCTGATCTATTTTAATCTAATCTAATAATGAAATTAACCTAAAATGACGTTGTAGGCCTTTAAAGTTGATATATGTGTTTAGTGTTAATATATCATGTCCAAGTTAGTTTCTTCGAACGGATACAGGATAAAGAAAAAAGTATTAGAATATCAATGCGGTTGCAAATATTCCTTTCAAGACTACACGAGACTAGAGCATGTATGTTTCACTCATGAAAATGAACTAATCGCACAGTGCGGCTGAAATTATTGCTTTAATCGTCGTAGGCAAATATACATCCCTATTTCCAAAATTCCTTTACGAAATTCCACGGCGAATTAGAGTCCGATTCCGAATCCGAATTTACGGTTTGCTATCTTGAAGTTTTGTAGATATCAGGAATCTGCCGTTTATTTCGCATTTGGCGCCACCTACTAAAATTCCATCAGGGCCTATCACTTAGGGGAAATTAATTTGTAATTTTTCAAAGTCATACATTACTTCCATATTTTTTCCGGTAACATTGGTAACTATATTGTCAATAACTTCAGGCCAACTTGCATATTCATTCTCATAATTTTCTTTCTGATCGTCTGATTCATGTGCACTGCCATTACTATTCATATACACTTAAACCCTTAACTGTATATATCAATTTCAACTTGTCACTTATATGATTGAAGCTATCAAATGAATTTTGCGTACTTGTAAAATATTAAACAAAAAATATTTCTGTACCCAATTTGAAGTTGAAGAGAACTATCTCAGTCTCAGTTCTATAAAGTACAAACAATGAAAAAATTAGTAGTCAGATTGGTTGTGTGGATCTTTTTTACTTGCTACCATTTACTCCTTCTTTTATCTCTTCTGTGATATTTCCAAGAATATTTGCAGCACCTTCACCAATTTTTTGAGCAGCCTCTCCTGTCTTATTGAGAATCCCTCCTCCTACTTGACTAGCATTCTGCCCTAATTCAGACGCAGTCTGATTGGCAGAGGCGGTCATATTACCTACTGCATTTGAAGCGTTTGTTGTAGCATTTTGAGCACTCAAGTTGCTTGTTGTAGTAGTCAACATCAACATCAACACCAGCATCATAGATCCTATAATGATTAATTGTCTATTCATTAAGCTTCAAATGCGCCATTTTTTATTTAAGCATTATAGTTTGATTATTCAGAATTTTACAGGATTTATCCTGTGGCTACAAAGAATAAAACTGTTGCAATTGTTAAGGTCAATTTTTCTTACTTATCTGCAATTCCTTCTTTTATTTCGCCGCTTATGTTGCTTAAAACATCTGCTGCTCCTATACCAACTTTTTTGCCCGTCTGTTCTGTTTCATTTAATATTTCTGAGCCGAGTTCCGTTCCGACACTGCTCATATTTTGTCCAAGTTCATTTAGTGTAGAACCTACTCTTTCACCAGCTTTATTGAGTACTGCAGAAACATTTTTTCCTAATTCAGAAGCAGTCTGGTTGGCAGATAAACTAAGATTGCGAGCAACATTTGAAGCGTTTGTTGTAGCATTTTGAGCACTCAAGTTGCTTGTTGTAGCACTCAACATCAACATCAATATTGTAGCAGCAATAACGAATGTCTTTACTGTCATAACATCCAAATATGAAAATTTTATTTAAGGATTATAGACGGATATTTCTAGTATGATAGTTTTTGGTATCGCTTTTTGATCCATTGTAATATTGATTCCTACCGATGGGAAAGTACTGAAGCAGAGCCAATCAGGTTTCTACTACTCTAAATTCATTGCATTTTGTCGTTCTTACTACGGATCCACACTACTTTAGTAAATATCGCCTTTGGAGCATTAATACGATATTGTTATTCATAAATGAGCGCCGGGAGTGGGACTCGAACCCACGAGTTCTTGCGAACATCAGCTCACCCATCGGTAATGATTATTTGATCTCGAGGCTGACCCCTTTTAGGGAATCTTTGTATATCTTACCTAGCTTGGGTACCCCGGCAATGGATTTATTATTGATAATCTTTATAATTCTATAAATGTTGGGCACCTGATCGGTTATAAACATCAAAAATTATATAATGAGCGACGTATCAGTACTCCAATCTATGTTATCAACTACTGAAATACAATCTCCTACACCAAATGAATTAAAAACTCTAACTTTGACGGATTTAGCAATAATGAACAAATTATCAGTCTCTTTGAGAGAACAAATCAAGAAACATATTGATATTGATCCATTTACTACTGAGGATCCATTTAAGGAAAATGATGACTATGAATATTCGGTGATTTTGGACAAGACCGATACAAAAAGGGTAATCTGCATGGTTGCGTCAAGAAAAGAAGCTGCAATACAATTGCCTTGGGAAATTTTACTTGGAAATCAACTAGTTCGGCAAAAGATATCAAAACCTGAAGCAGCATCAATAAAATATGAATTAATGCCAAAGGACACCAACAATTTTTACCCCTTCAGAGAGTCAACAAAAATTGCTGGGTATATTATGTTTGCATTTCAAATATGCGGCTTGTCACAATAATATTTAATCTCAAGACACTATACTTTTTATCCCAGAAAGGATTCTCTAATGTATATCGTTGAAATTTTATGCATTGGTAATGAGTTACTGTCTGGTATAACATTAAACACGAACGCTCATTGGTTATCAAGGAAGATTACTAAAATTGGCGGATACGTTAAAAGAGTGATTGTTGTAAGAGATGATTTGAATGAAATCAAGTTTGCCTTAATTGATTCCCTTAACAGGAACCCTAATTGGATAATTATATGTGGTGGATTAGGCCCAACTTACGATGATAAGACCCTATTAGGAATTGGTAAAGCACTCAAGAAAAAATTGATGTTGAACAGTGTTGCATTGGACATGGTAAAAAAAAGCTATACACACAGACATCGAAGAGTAAAGATAAATAAGGCTAGGTTGAAAATGGCAATAATTCCAAAAGGCTCCATTCCAATAGAAAATCCTGTAGGTAATGCACCCGGGATACTACTTCATGTTCATAAAACCCAAATTATATGCCTGCCCGGTGTCCCAAGCGAAATGAAAGCAATAACTACAAGAAACATCATACCTCGCATGAAACTAGAAATAGGTGATTTTACAATAAGGGAGACTAATTACCATGTACAGGGAATTAGTGAAGCGATGATTTCATCCGGATTAACAAAAATAGTTGGCTCAGCACCAAGAGACAGATTATATCTGAAAACTCATCCGGGTGGATATGTGGGTAATATTCCCACCATAAGAATTCAACTAGTTTCAAAAGGAAATAATGTACAGCAAGTTGAACAACTTGACAATAAGATTTCAAAACAAATCACGGCATTAATTCGAAAAAATAAGGGAAAAATATTAAGAATATCCTAACTTTGAAATGTACGCGCTAGGTAATAGCGAATTAGTAGAATTAGCAAGAAATCCAACTCATAACTATCTTAACGAATTATTCGAAATTTACTTTAAATAGAAATACTATAATTAGTATTATAGCATAATAAAAGTGAGCAACTATTGACAAATAGAAATATTAGCACCAACCCAGAAAGAATACTTTCTCAAACATTAGATGAATTGCGAATAAACGACAGCAAGATAAAACAGAACACAGCGTCCTTAGTTAAAAATCTGGAAAAGACCAACAATGATGAATTCTGGATAAATATTATGAAAGCAATAGTTGTATCATGTGATGAAAATAAATACGTATTTTCAAATGCTGAACTCTGCGATTTTCTGACAATCGGAGCAAGAGGTCTGGACGACAAACAATATGAATCAAATGTAAATTCAGAAAACCCGCTAATGAATAAAGTAGTAAGTGATGCAATATTTAGTATATACAAAGATATAATGCAAAATTATGATAACGTTGATGATGAATTAAGAAATTATTATCCCAA
The DNA here is from genome assembly GCA_035640315.1 of Nitrososphaeraceae archaeon. Taxonomy (GTDB): domain Archaea; phylum Thermoproteota; class Nitrososphaeria; order Nitrososphaerales; family Nitrososphaeraceae; genus TA-21. Next base: position 7,660 of record DASQWJ010000121.1, on the reverse strand, counting down.
ATTAATTCTGAATATCATTTCAATTATTAGAAGAGGATCTGACATCAGTGGCGAAAAAGTGAATCTTTATGGATTGGAAAGATATTATCTGAAAAATAAATCTGATTCTGGAAATAGAAAATTAGATATCTCTGAACCAATCGTCGCAGATGTGCAGAAAGCCGTTAATATTGAAACTAAGAAATCGATTGGTATTGCATCTGCTCAACCTTTGGTACAGCCTGGCGTAAAGGAAAATGTTTTGAGCAAGAAAGATCTTGTCAATAGTCTTAGTGTTATTACCGGAAGGAAAAAGAATGAACTAAACGAGCTGTTAACAAAGATCCCAGAACAAGATTACAAGAAGATAACTGACTTGTGCGTAAATTACAATAAATTACAAAAATATTCAAAATTGATCGGAACAGAAGAGTTTAGTCGTCAAATTGAAAAAGAATTGGGAAGAAAACTTAATGACAGACAGCTCCAACATGCTACAATTTCGATAAGAAAAGTCAAGACCTATGTGGAGAATGTTTTAGATGGTAAATTCGTTCCACATGGTTCACATGGAATCAATCATGTCAAACATAATTTGGAGTATGGATATCAGCTAATGGGATTAATTGAGTATAGAAGAAGAAGGTATTCGCAATCCCAATCATACAACAAAAATTCTAAAGTTTAGACAAGACCAAAAGGACCATCATGCTTGATTGCCATTATCATTGAGCATTGTCATTTGGAGATATCTTTTGTTTTCTGGCCACAAAGAAAAGCAAAATTCCAAATAGAATCAAAATGATGGCCAGGCCCTGAGCACCTCCTCTTGGAATCAGGATTATATAAAAAACGGCAAACAAGATGCAACTAATCGCTTGAAACAAATATCTAAAAGCCTCATCAAATTTTAACTTCTTACCAAGAATGGCTATTACAAAAAATGCCACTATTGGATAAATAGTTAGTAAAATGTACTGATCTATATCGACTCCATTATGAGGCAAGAAGACTAACTTTGACTAATATGATTGAAGCAAAATATCTATGTTTCCTTGATATGAAATCGCAGATCGTTTATTTCAACCGCTGCTTTTCTTTCAATCAATGATCGGGCATTCTCAAAAGGTAAGATCGCAACATCCTCTTTTATGAACGGACCATATCTTGCCATATCAACTCCCATAAACTGATCGGTAGCTTCCAGAAATCTTATTATGATCATTTTTGACCTTATGATCCTGGAAATAGAATCTAGATTATTCACATTTCCATTGGTTAGAGATTGTATAATCAAATCCTTTCTTTGCGATACTTTTCTTTCTTCCTCGAAAATATATTTCTCCTCATCGGTTAACTTGGAATAATCGTCAGTAGACAAAGAAGGATGAGTCAAATTTGCATTAGAATTTTCTAAAAGCTTCCTAGTTCTTAATTCTATTAATGATTTTGTAGATGATACTATCAGCTTTATCAGTTCGTGGTGTACATCTAATTCTAGATCTTCATATTTTTGGGTAGATAGTTCCTTTATCAGTTGTGCAATTCTCTTGTAAATATCAGGTGATATGGCTTGGATCTTTGGAATTTGCGTCTCTTTTTTCAATAGTTCCATAATAAAATCCAAGTCTATCTTTTTTCCAGAATTTATGCTGTTATTCTTGTCGTCTATCTCTGCCAATAATTTCTACCTTTTTAATAATTTCTATTTAAATAGCAGTTTATTAAAATTTTAATCAAGCATTTTTCTGACAATGTAAAAAAATATTCAAATCTAAACTTCAAGCAAGTCCCATTTTCAGTTTAAAACTTAATTATGAGAAAAATATAATCGGTTCTGATTGCCTTATAGAATTGTTGATGGAGAATTTGAACCTCTGACTTATACCAGCGATGATGTTTTGCTTAAAATCAAGGAAGAAGGAATAAAATTTGTTGATTTGCAGTTTACGGGATTATTTGGAAGGTTTCACCATACCACAATGGCAGCCAATATGTTACGGAAGGAAGACTTTACGGACGGCCTACCAAAACTTGATGGTTCTTCAATCAAGGGATTTACAGAGATTCATGAATCCGATTTAATCATTAAACCTGATCCTTCCACATATGCCTTTATTCCATGGATAGAAAAGTATCCCACAGCAAGATTGATATGCGATATTCAATCTGGTGGTGAAAAGAGAGCTCCCTACCTGGCAGATCCTCGTGGAATAGCCAAAAACGCAGAAAAGCACGTCAAAGAAAATGGCTATGATATCTCATATTGGGGACCGGAAGTCGAATTTTTTGTGTTTGATAAATTACAAGTAAATACATTGACTTCATTTCATAGTCAAAGCTATGAAATAACTTCCCGTGAAGCACCTTGGTCAACAGAAAACGTTGGGTATACTCTCCGGTTGAGGGAGGGTTATCTTCCAAGTCCGCCAGGAGATACTCTCATGGACTATCGTCATGAGTGTGTTGATGTCCTCAGCTCGAATTTCGGCATTATATGCGATGCGCATCATCATGAGGTTGCAACCGCCGGACAATGTGAAATAGACATTCGTTATGATAGCCTTGTTAACACTGCTGATTCTGTCCAAAGTTACAAGTACATTGTCAAGAATATTGCAAAAAAGCATAACATGATAGCAACAATGATGCCCAAACCAATTGCCTTGGATAATGGCTCGGGAATGCACGTTAACGTTAGTCTCTGGAATAAGGGAAAAAATCTATTCTATGATCCAAATGACAAATATGCGGAATTATCACAGACTGCAAGGTATTTCATTGGTGGAATACTTGATCACGCAAAGGCACTTGCAGCAATTGTAGCGCCAACTACAAATTCTTATCGAAGGTTGATACCAGGTTACGAAGCACCAGTTTACATTGCCTGGAGTACGGGCAACAGATCTGCAATAATAAGAATCCCTGCACACTATAAGGGTGAAAAATTTGCATATCTCAAAAGAATAGAATTTAGGGCACCAGATCCTTCATGTAATCCATATCTAGCTTTTTCTGCGATTGTTGCAGCTGGTCTTAGCGGAATTAAAAAGAGGATAGAAACAAATGATCCCAAGATAGAAGATCATGTTGATGCAGATATTTTCAAGATGACTGATGCTGATAGAGAAAAACATAAAATCAAACAGTTGCCCGCTAGCTTGAGAGAATCAATTGAAGAATTAAAATCTGACTCTGATTTCTTGAAACCAATTTTTGGTAAACACGTTATCGAACGCATAGTTGATGATGCAGCAAAACAACACATGGAACTGGCTGTACGTCCTCACCCTCATGAATTTACGATGTATGCCGACGTATGAAGTAGTATCATTCACTGACTTTGCTGTTCTGCTGGTTTGTATTACCAAATCAGAGTCATTCTCGAACAATAATTTTTTTATTTCTGATATCCTGACTAAGCTGAAGGAATTTATCTTGAATGTCTTGAGGAATCTTGTTTTGGAATCCGTGGAAAGGAGCTATGAATACGATTCCATCTTCGCTGGTTGAATTTTTTGTGGATTCTATTCCAGGAGTATAAATCGTTCCTGTAAAGTTGTTCATACGTATCATTTTAAACACATAGTCATAGGCCTTTACTGGATCTAGTACAAATGACGTGATTACAGTTTCAGGTGCCAATTTATTCTGATCTGAAACAGCACCAAATGCATAGGTTCCTTTCTCTTTAGCTGCTTGGATAACACCTTGGCCGGCCGTATCAGCGACATGTAAAATAAAATCCGCACCTTGTTCAATCTGAGAGAGTGCTGCTAACTTTCCTTTTGTTTCGTTGTCCCAATCACCAAGGTAAGTTACAAGTACCTTAGTTGAAGAATTCACATCCAATGCTCCTTGTTTGTAGCCTTCGTATATTCTATTCAGATTGGGATATTTCTCATCTCCTCCAATAAAACCAATGGTATGGTTTTTTGAAAGCATACCTGCCAGTGCTCCGAGTAGATATGTAGCCTCCTGTTGTTTTGGGAAAATTGATACCACATTTTCAGATTTTACTAATCCGGTGAAAACAATAAATTTTATTTCAGGATATTTCTTTGCGACCTTTATGACAGGATCCCCCCATTCATATCCTTGTGCTATGATAATATCGTAATTTTTATCTGCATACTCCTTCAGAGTAGTTTCTATATTTGATATTGATACGTTATCTAAGAAAGTAACTTGGTAACCATATTTGGAAATTATTTCTTGTCCAGCGTTGTACGCAAATGCTCCCCAACCAGCATCGCTAAAAAGACCATCGGTCAAATAAGCAATTCTAAGAGATTTATCATCTAAAGTTTCATTTGATTGATTCTGCTCCTGCGCAATTCCCTCTTGAAGAAAATAACAATTACACATTACAATTATAAACCAACTTGACAAAACAATTAAAATGCAAAATAATCTTCTTTGGGTCAACACATATTCTGTTCTAATCATTTTATTCATCATGTTCCTCTCGATGGTCGGCATCTTGCTGATCTAGAAGTGGAAGAGTAAAGTTAAAGACCGCTCCTCCTTCCTTCCGAGAATCATTTTCTGCCCATATTATTCCACCATGTGCTTCGATAATGCTTTTTGAAATAAACAAGCCCAGGCCAGTACCCCTGTCGGATTTTGTCACAAACTTGGAAAATAACCTGGGGAATATTTCAGGATGTATTCCAACTCCAGTATCTTTTACAGTAACTTGAACTTTATCTGACACGATTGCAGTTGTAACAATAATTGATCCTTTTTTAGTAAATTTCCCCGCATTGTCAAGAAGATTGAGCAGCACCTGATTTAGTCTTAATCTGTCTCCTTTTACAAAAATTGTTTTAGTTGGGCTCTCATAATTTACTACAAGTTCTTTGTAAATAAACTGAATATTCCTCTTGTATTCATCCACGATATTTGATATTAGATCATATAAATTTAGAGGCTCCAACATTAACCTTAAAGTATTACTCTCTATTCTGGTAACATCAAGTATATCCTCAGCAAGCCTTCCTAACTTTTCTGTGTTTCTCTTTATGATATCAATGTATTGGTTTCTCTTAGATGCACTCAAATCTGAAGATTGCATAAGATATATTGCATTTAGGATGGGCTGAATAGGGGTCCGAAGTTCATGAGCTGCAACATTAATGAATTGATTTTGAGTTTCATCCTTGATCTTTAGCGATTCATTTGCTTTCATCAATTTGTAATTGGACTCGTTCAAATCGCTAGTTCGTTTTGTGACTTCATCTTGCAAGATGCTATACCATTTTCTTAAAAGAAAAACGAGAACTATAATTGCGGCAGTAGTTCCAGTCAGCAAGGAGAACATCTTTATGCCCTCTGCAAAAAGAACCGAATCTATCTTTAGGTATATACGATCAGTTGGTGTTACTACCTGAACGAAATATGTGGGCTGTGTTCCAACAAATATCGGAGACTGAGTATTTAATCTCTCTCCTCTACCATAGTCATAGATGGCATGCCCAACATTTCCAGACAATAAATATTTCGTTAAATTATTCAGGACCTTATTGTAATTGATAAACTCTTGTGTCTCGTTACCAAAGAAAGACTTACCTACTAGATCCGTACTAGCTCCTACGGCCAAAAGATTTCCATTTCTGTCAAAAGCGACTAAGAATTGTGAATTTATATCATTAACATTTCCATAATTTTTGAAAAACTCAATTGTAGGTAGATTCGCTACAACTGTTCCAATATAATCACCATCCTCCATGCTTGTTATTGGATATGTTATCACTATTCTATACTTACCATCTATTCCTGTAAATCCATTTGAGTATACTGGTTGAAGACTGTTCATTGTTTGCCTTATATAGTCATTAGATGAAATATCTATATTCACAAAAGTTTTCATTCCAGGTGAAGCTTTGTGAGTAGTTATAACCCCCTCATTATCTGTAATCAAAAGACTATCAACCTTTGTGACAGAATTTAGCTGGTTAAATTTTTCCTCAAGTAAGTTGCTAACTTTGTCTCCTGATAATATTCCATTCTGTAGGTATAATGAATCAGCCAAGTCCTGAAGCATTGCCGTAACTAATCGAAGATCAGAACCAACATGTTGTGAAACTGATTTAGTAGAATTTACTTGCCTCTCAAGTTCCTGTTCGAATATGCTTTCCCTGATACTTTTTTCATTCACTCTCTGAAGGTAAAAAAATAATCCATATGAAGTGATTGCTATAATGATAACAGATACGACACCAATGTACATCAGTTTACTAGAAATTAGTGCCATTTGTTATCTAGTCATAATTTACAATATTTCTGTATTTATCATTATCAGTATGGAGAGATGGGACTAGAACATATGACCGCTGGTCTCATGATGGCGGATTCAGTATTAATGTACACGATTGACGCAGCGTCTTTCATAGGTCTATAGATAATTTTGCATTAATTGAAACATAAAATCCTACACCAACCTCCATCCCCACTGATATTTCCTAAATACAAAAAGGAATCGAGACTCACATCATCTAAAAAGCGACCTAATTTACTGAAAAAATTTTTTGCAAATGAAAATAGTATATTTAATGAACGAAATAAAGATGGTCTGAGTGGTTATTCTCCATGGTTGTAGCTGTTAGACATCTACTAGTTAGTTCTGATGTGTAATATTATGTCAGATCTATCTAAAAATTCTAAAAATAGATTGATCTCGTCAAGAAGGTTTCTTCAAAGTACAGTAATTCTTGTCTGCATGTTGATTATTGAGCTGATTTTTATGAGAACTATTGGTAACCCTTTTTCTCAACCTAGATCTTGTAGATCTTGGTTATTTTTATTCTTCCTTCCGATTGTAATCACAGCGCTTATAGTACAATATTCTATTTTTCGATACTCCGCTACATTGTTTCATTTTCAAAAAAATAATGTGTTTCACATAATTGTAAACATAGCACAATTCGCTATTATGGTTCTACTAAGCATTGTAGTGCTAAAGACAATACCAGCTTTTGATTCATTTCTAAGGCATTCATTAGACATGGAAGTCCTTAGCTCGTTAGCATCTATTTAGCTATGTATTAGCTGCAATTTTGTTAGGCAAAGTTGCTAGCAAATTTTTCAAATTCTATAAGTCAAAAATGATACTTGCCTCACTACATTACGGTTTATCATTTTCTGTGCTAACAGTCAATGCTATCTTAAATTTCACTAGAATTGATATACAATTAGGTTATTTTGTTATTTTGCCGACCACCAAGTTGTCCTGAGATAAATTTTCTTGTTTTCTCAACCCTAATTATTTCATTTTTGTTACTATTGACATCAACTATCTTTAAGACGTATAACTACAAAAATGATTTGGGTTAAAAAATCTGGTTGCTCACACTAATGCCACTCTCATTTTTGTTAGCACAGTTAAACACAATTCATCCGTCACTCCTAATAGGAATTCCGGGCGTTGAAAACAGATTTTTTGTACTTGTTACTCTTTCTCCAATAATATTCTATTTCCTGTTGCGTCTCATTCCAGCTTATGCTTTTTCGGCAAGTTTTTGGATAATAAGGAAGCTAGTTACCAATGCAGATAAACATGATGCAGTTTTGGTTTCCGGGGTAGGACTATTTTTATATTTTATTACAATGAATCAAACTATAACGACACTTAGTGGCTTTGTTCAATATTACGTGCCATTTGGTATCATCGCTATCTCTA
>DASQWJ010000120.1:0-4797 GCA_035640315.1 Nitrososphaeraceae archaeon | reverse complement strand
TACTACGTCAAAGGCATTAAGCCTATTTAGAAACAAATATGCTAACAGTAATGTATATAATTTTGTGGGAATTCATCCGCAATATGCTAATGAGAACATCTCATCGTTTGAAGAGATGATAACTTCCAACATCCATAATATCGATGGGATTGGTGAAATCGGACTTGATCCAACTTATTATGATGGGGATAAAAATACCGAGAACATGCAAAGCCAAGTTTTCAACAAGATGTTAACTCTCGCAGAAACGTATGAAAAACCGGTTTCAATACATTCTAGACAATCACTTGATAACATTCTGAATGTGTTACCCACATATAATTTGAAAAAGATATGTCTTCATTGGTTTGATGGTTCTCCACAACAACTTGAGAAATCTCTTAGTATGGGGCTGCATGTTTCCTACGGTCCTTCGATAGTTTATTCCAAAAAAAAACAGGTTCTATTAAAGTCGACAGATATAGCAAAAATACTAGTTGAAACAGATGGACCAGTTAGATATCCGTCGTGTTTTAAGAATATTATCACACTTCCCACGTCAGTATTGATGAGTGTAATAAGAAGCATGTCTCTAGTTCTTTGCATGTCTCCAAAAGATATGGCAGACAAACTTGAAGAGAATTCGATTTTGTTCTTTGATTAAACAGTGCGACGAGGTGTTCCATCGTTCAAAATCTCTTTCAGATGAAGCAATGGTTGTGGAATCCTGTTTGTTTCCAAAAGTAATCCACCAAGTCGATGAAAGAAAGTTCGAAGCGTATGTATCTTAATCAAACAGAACCAGGAAGGTATAAAATAGCCCACATGAATAGAGTCAAATATTGAATAGAGTCAAAAGACTTTCGACCGAGCTGTTAAACCGGTATCCCGATAAATTTAATGTTGATTTTCAACAAAATAAAAAAACTATAGACGAGATTGCAAAGGTAAGATCAAAAGAACTACGAAATCAAATAGCCGGTTATATTGCCTCATATATCAACAAGCAAACAAAAGAACAAAACAAGAAGATTGAACAAGACGTCGATGAAGCATAGAACTAATTTCTCGACTACAATATGATAACATTAAAACTGCTAGGTTCTATTAAGAAGTATTGTGGCAAAGAAAGTATCCTTGTCAACGAGAAGGAAATTATGATATCAAATATCTTTTCTATACTTTCTAAAAATATACCTAATTCTAGACATATTGATAAAGAAAACCTCCTAATCTTGATTAATGGTGTAGATTTATCAATTTCGGGCAACGGTGAAAAAATTAGATCAGGAGACATTGTAACTATTGCAAACCTAGTTCACGGTGGTTAGGAACGTCCTAAGACAATTCCTGTTGTTGAATGAAAGAAAAAATTAGCACGGTTAGCGGCATTCCACTCTATAAAATTGATTTAGTTTATGTGGCAGTAAGCAGTACTGATACCTTATATGTTACCGATATAGGAAACGCTATCGAATCATTTAGAAAGATGTTTCCAGAAGTGATGATTCAGGGAATTAATCCAAAACATGTATTTGGTATGGGCCATATATTTGAGGTAATTCAGATCGTTTTAGAATCAGATAATAGAAATATCAAAATAGCTAAAAGACTAGAAATGGAACTCTTATTGAGACTGATTTGCAGTAACCAGGTTGATAAGGCACTTGACATCGGGGGAATAAAAAATAATGGCATTGGTTGTTTCATTTTGCTTTCCGAAAATAGGCGTTCCATGATAAACTCGATTAAATACTTGAGGAAAATGTTTGTGAAACAAAATCTTTCTTTATTAAATGCGACAAGAGATAAGATGACTGACATGTGTAGTAGAATGGAGTTAAGATGTAGCAATTATAGTAAAGAGGAATTTTTGAAAATTCTAAGTGAAAAGGCAGTACTTGTTTAGCTGCAATTTCTAAACACTGCTCTGGAAATTATTTCAAAAACACAAGGATTAGAAATTTGCCTAAAATGATACGTAAGACCCAGAAATTTTTTCTTTTACAGAGCTGAATATTTGGCTCGGTTTAAGAATGGATACACCAGCAACCATTTTTACAATTTGAATGAGGATTATCCATTCTGGATTATCTAGATTTACTTTCATTTTCAGCTTGCTTGTAACAGCTGAAATGATTTCACTGGTACGTAGCCTAGTATGTCTTTTTTCTATCAATACCCTATACGTCTCCTGCGCATCAATTTTTCTGCTAAGCTGATTGACGATTTGATGAATCTCGGTGAGTTCTGCCTTACAATTCATTTCAAGTGGTATGATTCTCAAAACATACCTAAATTTCCAAGGCTCCGTTCTAACCATTTCTTTGCAAGATTCCACAATTTGAAATGGATCAAGAACCGTGTCGACTAATATTATCCCCGAAACAGATGATACCTCGATTGAAGGATCATTATCACCTAAAACCTCTAATAGTTGCAATATTTCATCAAATGCATCATCTTCCCTAAACCTAGACGATGTTACTAGCAAATTGAAATTCATGGTATGTTCACCAACTGAAGTGTCTCAACTATTATTGTATCTATTTTATTAGACATTAATTATTTAGAATTCTACTTTTATGACTGTATTGCGTAGGAAAATTTTGTCTCATCTTCAAAACAATCCAATGTTTTAATATGATGATCAAATTATAATATTATGAGTCAATTCAATATAGTTGAAAACAAACCAGCTTTATTGATTGACATCAGAATCGATAATAAAGCAATCAAGATATTGGTAATAAGCGACTTACATCTTGGGAGTACTTACTGGTCACAAAGTAATGGCATCTCACTTGATTGGTATCGTATTACGACAGAAATTGAGTCGGAACTGAAAAACATTGTTATTTCAAACAAAGTGGATTCTATAGTTCTACTTGGTGATATTAAGAACAATATCTATAAAGTAGTAAAGGATGATTGGAATTTAATTCCTAAACTATTACATTCGTTGTCTGCAATCTGTCAAGTATACTTGATTCCCGGAAATCATGATTCGAAGATAGGATTGGTCACGCCGGAGAATATCCATCTGATGGGAGTCAAAGGAATGGTTCTAGGTGACATTCTCCTCACACATGGGCATACATTTCCTTCTGAGCTCAGGTCCAATATTAATAAAATCATTATGGGTCACTTACATCCCACTTTTTTCAGAGAAAACAGTGTTTTGAACGGACAAAAAGTTTGGATTTTTCTAAAGGTAAAAAAGGATGTTGTTTTCCCAAGTACAAAAGGATCACTAGAAATTGTAATGTTGCCATCATATAGTAAATATGTTTATGGTAACTCCCGGATGAGAAACAGAAGAATAAATTCGCCAATTTTAAAAAAGATATTGAGAAAGGAAATTATTGAAAAGTGCTTGATAGTATCTATAGATGGTACCATTCTTGGTAATGAAAGTCTGCTAGGAGAGGTCTTTAACACTGCGCTCTAGTTTATATGATATTTGGTCAATGGGTTTATTGATGGCTTATTTTTATTTCGCCACTCTAAACAGTGTATGAATGAAATCGCTGATTCCACCGTGGTAAGAACAGGTATTCCCATTTCTACAGCTTTTCTTCTGATTTGATATTCATCATCTAGCATTCCTACGTACTTTTCAATAGTAGAGGTAGATGGTATGTTAATTATGAAATCTATTTTCTTATTATATAATAAATCTGCAATATTTGGTTTTCTTACTGGCTCACTAATCTTGTGCACCTCTCGCACATTTGTAGTGATATTATTCTTGATAAATTCGGCTGTATGTTCCGTTGCAAGAATATTGAATTTCATAGAGTTGATGAGTGAAATCAGAGAAAGCATTTTTTCCTTATTTTTTTGCCCTCCTATCGTTATTAAGGCCGATCCTGAAAGTGGTAAATTGTATCCAGCTGCTTCATAGGCTTTTGACAAGGCATCATAAAAACTATTGCCATGGCAAGCAACTTCTCCTGTTGATTGCATTTCAACCCCCAACACTATATCTGAACCTTCCAGTTGCATGAAGGAAAATTGTGGTACTTTTATTCCAAAACCACTAATTTTTAACCAGGGTTCGTTAAGGCCATCCGGTAAATGCCCGTCAATTATCGCTTTGGATGCTAATGAGATCAAATTAATTCCAACTATCTTGGATACAAATGGCGTGGTCCTGGAAGCTCTTACATTTGCCTCAATGACAAATACCTCATCATCCTTGACTAAATACTGAATATTGAGGGGGCCCTTCACTTCTAATTTTCTTGCTATCATGTTAGAGTAATCCACAATAGTGTTCATTGTTTGTCTGTTCAATCTCCATGGTGGTATGCACATCATAGCATCTCCAGAATGGATTCCTGCGTTGTCGATATGTTCAATCAATGCTCCTATAATGACATCTTTTCCATTACATACGGCATCCACTTCTACTTCGGCTGAATCTTGAAAGAATTTACTAATCACAATAGGATACTCTGGACTTACCTGTGCTGCTTCATTGATGTATCGCTCTAATTGTTCGTCATTCCAAATTACTTTCATGGCGGCTCCACTCAACACATATGATGGCCTTACTAACACAGGGAATCCTACATTTTGAGAAAATGCCTTTGCTCCGTCCAAGTCCGTGAATTTATTCCAGGGAGGCTGCTTAATCTTCAACGAATCGAGCAGTCGGCTAAACTTTTCCCTATCTTCTGCCATATCAGTATGGGTACTATCGGTACCAATAATGGGTATCTTCAGTTGTCCTAATTTAGGCACAAGATTATTTGCGGTTTGTCCTCCCACACAGGTAACTATTCCCTTTGGATGTTCCTTTTCATAAATATC
>DASQWJ010000119.1:0-2954 GCA_035640315.1 Nitrososphaeraceae archaeon | reverse complement strand
GGTGTGTGTTTAGGCTGGTCCACCAGGAATGAAAAGTCCTTAATACGTTGTATCTAAGTGCTCAACATATTATAAATTAGTTAAAACCTGACGGGAGTTCGGACGTGGGTCAAAAAACATCCTTTCTCCCAACCGGGCTATTAAAAGAAGGAACAATTATAATCAAAAAGGGAAATAAAAATTTTCTAAAGAGATTGTAACTTATCTAAAACTTCATCAATTAATAAGGCTTCATGTGCTAACTTTCTATGTTTTTTAACATTCTATGTTTTAGTGTTCTTAGGTAAAGAGGATTGTAGTCATCTATATCTTTATTTTTTAAGATGTTAAGAAATTCTAATTCGGCTTCACTTAGCACAACTAAACCCCGATTTACTTCTGAAATGGCCATATATAACATTTCTAGAATCAGACATTGCAAATTATGTGGAATTAAGTTAAGAAGCGATCAAGATTTAGATACTCATATTAGAAACAATCACGGACATGATATTTAATATCCGATTGTCGGTCCCTTTTGTTGTATATTGAATTGATCAGTCTAGAAATTTCCTACACGCACAATCAGGCAAAATACAACCGGTGCCTTCATTTATTGCATTCATATGGGTAACTCTGGAGTGTCCACAGTGAACACACCTATCTTGAGTGCTCATTAATTACCTTTGGACTTAATAATATTATAGTGTTATAAACTGTCAACAGCTTCTATTGCTCATCCTTACACACCTGGTAAGATATCCAGTCCAATATTGCTAAGTCGCTATGCAATTTATCGGCTTCAAATATATATTGAGTTTGATTTATCTTTGGAATAACATCATTCATTTTGTTTTCCATCAATTCACAAATAGGAACCTCTGAATTTTTCATATTGTCTAAAACCCAGTTAATTAATTCAATTCTTTTCGATTGGTTTCTTTTATAAATTATGTCATCATTTGGCCCATTGAGTGCTCTGAGATGCTTTGATTTTGTTCAACAGTGTTCGTTTTATGCACTTGAGTTGAATTAGAGAATAGAAGCATTTAATATAAAAAGTGCATTATCGAGAGGGAGAGTTCCGGATTGAGCGCAGGAAATGATTCAAAAATGTTAATCATGTATTCTTTGACAATCGTTACACAACTGAACCTCTTTGTTTAGGTCTAATTTCTTCCCACACTTTCTACAACTCATTGTTTTTCTCCACAGTGGTTGACTTGAATCTTTTACAAGGACAATAAGGACTGTGACATCTGGAATCTCTTCCTGGATTGTGATTGTCCCTTTTATGTCCGCAATTTAGACAAACTCCGTGTGAGTCCATGAACCTTATTCGTCAAAATATTTTATATCGGTTTAAACCAGTGTCGTGTAATAATCACAATCACATTTCCTTACATTATCCATCATGCTTACTTTTTGCATGGCCGCAAACGCAAAATAATTCCTTCGCAGCCATGGAAATATTCTTTGGTTTTAACTTATAATATTATCCTATAAAATGTGGAATTCCATATACCATCAGCTGATCAGTTTGGATAAATAAATAATTTTTATTTAATTAATTAAATTGCCTTAAATCTTTCACACGAGCACTTCATGCATTGTCCATCTTCACCGCCTATCAAATGATCTTCTCTTAAATGCTTACAGAATTTACACTCGTCTTTCCTACTGTCCATTAATATCATAAGATTATTTTATGTTATAATGCTTTGTCATAATTTTACTGCAAAAATTATTCTTGATCTCGGAACAAAAACAGAGGTTCCACATAACGTAAAATCTCAAAGCGTATTCAGAAAATAATTATTTACTTAAATTATAGCCCTTTTTCTCGTCGATCTGCTACCACCTATCTCACTTTTTTAGCCCATTACTACAAATGATCTATTACGATTCGCATAATCAAGTAAGTTGCTATTAGGAGAGAAACAATCAAAATCAAATCCAGAACCTTTTTCGGACTTAATGGAAGAATGTGAAACATAATAGAAATTACGTGATGGAATGATACTTATAATTTTAGCCTTCAAATAAAATCTGAAATTGAGGTTTGTTTTCCCTTTTTATCCGATTCCAAATCAGTATTAAATTTACTTTCCCACCTTACTAGTTGATTAATTTCATTTACATCTACATTTTCAAAAGTTAAACGGTCCATTTCCATTCTTTCTCTAAACATGTTTACAGTTCCAGGTCCAAAGCCTCCATAGTGGTTATTCGCTGTCACTATTCCAACTTTTACATCCTTTTGATTTTGCTTCAAGTCTTTCATCTTATTGGCCCAATTTCTAATCTCTTCGTTCCTATCAATTTGAATCTTGCCAAATTGATCTTCGGCCAATCTTCCAGGACCAATTAATCTTAGGTAAACAAAATCAGTTGTTACTACTGGAGGGGCTTGTAATCTGTCCATTTGACTCCAGACCATTGCAATATTATTATTTCTGAAAAAGTTATAAGCTAAATCACTGAACCAGGAAGAATGTCTTACTTCAACCACATATCTGAAATCACCTTCAAACAAAAAATTATAACTACTGAAATCCTCTAATCCTTCTTTTATTTGGTAACTTGTAGGTAACTGTATTAGTAACGCTAATATTTTGTCTTTAAGTGGTTGCATCCTTTGATAAAATAAGTCCAACTGTCTTTCTACATTCTTGAATTTTTTTTCGTGTGTTATTATCTTTGGAAACTTGGCTGTAAATCTAAAATTATCAGGTGTTCTCTTATTCCAATTTCTCACCATTAGCTCGCTTGGAATATTATAAAAAGTAGAATCAATTTCTACATAGTTGGATATTTGAGAGTAGTATGGTAGCCATGCTCGGTTTTCCATATCTGCAGGATAGAATGGCCCCTGCCAAGAGGAATAACTCCAACCACTACAGCCAATGTAGAGCTTCAATTATTACTGTTACATTAATTTTCAATATAATTTAGCTAATTCTCAGTTTTAGCCA
>DASQWJ010000118.1:0-9394 GCA_035640315.1 Nitrososphaeraceae archaeon | reverse complement strand
ACGGTACAAATTATCTGGATCAGGTTCAGAAACTGCATCAATTAATGTCTGTGTATAAGGATGAATCGGATGCAATAAAACTTGGTTTATGGGTCCTACTTCAACTAGTTTGCCACCATACATTATTGCGATGTCATCACCAATATACCTTGAGGTAGAAAGATCATGTGTAATGTAAAGGTAAGAAATTTGAAGTTTGTCTTTTAAATTTTTCATAAGCTCTAATATTTCTGCCCTAATAGAAACATCAAGCATTGAAACAGGTTCATCAGCTATAATTAATTTAGGCATGAGAACTAATGATCTCGCTAAGGCTACCCTCTGTCTTTGACCTCCAGAAAGCGCATGCGGAAATTTCTCCGCGATCTCTTCAGCTGGTTTTAATCGTACATCATCTAAGGCTTTCAACACTTTATCTCTTTTTTCTGATTCAGATCCGTTCTTATTAATATTCAATGGCTCCATAATAGTGTCCATTATCTTCATACGAGGATTTAAGGAGGTATACGGATCCTGATAGATCATCTGCATCTTTGTGCGAAGGTTCCTTAATTCTTTATCATTTTTTTTTGTAATATCTTGTCCATCAAATATTATAGACCCACTATCGGGTTCAATCGCACGTAGGATTAATCTTGCTAAAGTAGTCTTGCCTGATCCTGACTCTCCTGCTAGAACAAGGATCTTTGCCTTTTCAATTTTGAAACTTACATCATCTACTGCTTTAATGAAATGCTGATCTGTTGAACTAAAGATCTCACGAAAGTTTTTTTTGACAGAAAAATATTTTCTTAGCTTGTTAACTTGCAAGATCTCATTCAACTGAAATAGCATTTATTATTTAGATGATTAATAATATAAACAATTTTCGAACCACCAATTCAATATAATGAGGTACTGAGCGAAAATTCATATTTCGCAAACTCGCAATCTCTGAATGGAGCAGTAATATGAAAATCGATAACTATTATTGTAATCAAGTTCTATAACAATATTACATATATGTATAAACTTTACATTGGAATTGATATATATATATGTCAAACAGACAATGAAAAAATTATAATGTGTGAAGCATTGATCGAAGAAGCTGTAAGGTTACTTAATAATTCACAAATTCAAGATTTTAATATCTGGAGAATGAAAAATCTGACAGTAAAGTTAGATCTTAGTGGTAGAAATTTTTCTGGCAAAAATCTTTCTCAAGC
Organism: Nitrososphaeraceae archaeon; assembly: GCA_035640315.1. Classification (GTDB taxonomy): domain Archaea; phylum Thermoproteota; class Nitrososphaeria; order Nitrososphaerales; family Nitrososphaeraceae; genus TA-21. Next base: position 8,186 of record DASQWJ010000118.1, on the reverse strand, counting down.
CCTTCTAAATGGAGTTTCTTGCATTCGCACTGATTTTTCCAATTGCAATTTATGTAAAGTTAATCTTGTACAATCCAATCTTATCAAGGCAGATTTTGAAGGAGCGAACCTCACCGATGCTTTATTGATGTATGCTGAAATGACAGAATGTAAACTCATTAATTCTGATATAACTAGGACAAATTTTATGTGGACAAATTTGGAGAACTCTGATTTAACTGGTTCTAAAATATTCAAGACCATATTTGTGCAGGCCAACCTGAAGAATGCTAAAGTTTTTAAGGTTGATAAAGAAAGAGCGTACTTAAAATACGCTAAACTCGAGGGGACTCCATGGGAGAATAAAGATAATGTAAAGCACTAATAGATATGTTTACTGGTGTAGATGCTCGCTTTCCCATGGAAAATCACTCGATTAGCTAACCTCTGCAGCAAGTTCCGGTTTCTGTTGGCTAATCATTTTTGATAATCCGCGTATGTAATTTTGTGCAAATGTTGTTGCCGGCTGTGATGAGTACCATATACATCCCAGTACTTGACAGTCGTGACAGGTCCTAGCAATAGCCCATTGTGGTGCACTCCAAATTTCATCTATACTCTTTTCAAGTAAATTATATGTATTTTCTGGACTATGAAATTTCCAACAAGGGACCATAACAGTACCATTCGCATTGACAAAGATACTTTTCCATACACCACACTCATCAAATATACCACGTCCATACTCAATTATTTGTTCAAAATATTCGTTTGGTATCATTAGTTTAGGGGAAGCATGATTTTTTGTATAATCGAGTATTTTTTTACAAACCTCGATCATCGTTAGTCGATCAGGAAGTAAGGAAAAATTAACATCAGATCTATCCTCAACAAATGTGAGTGATACCGCATTTACACCTAATTCTTTAGCCTTATCAAAATAGCTTTGATTTATGAATTCGTCAGTATTGTATTTTGTTATAACACTATTAAAATAGTGTGGTACATCATGTTCATTCAAAAGGCGGAGATTATCCATTACTCTGTTATATAACGAGGTAGAGACGCCACGTATCTTGCAATATGATTCCTCAAAGACAGAATCAATACTACAAGTAATGAATTGAATATAATCCTTTAGCTCATTAAGGTCAATAGTATGGAGTAAAGAACAATTCGTAATTAGCGTAATAGGAAGGTGTAGATTGTAGAGATATCTAACTAGTTCCATAAAATCATGGCGGCTAGTTGGTTCGCCACCTTCTATTATGGACCAAATACAATACTTTGAAACCTTATCAAAGATTAATTTCCATTCTTCTGTAGAAAGATCCTGCTTCTTGGCAAGTTTTATCTGACCGTCTTTATCAGAGTCACCAAAAGGACACATTGGGCAATAAAAGTTACAATAGTGGGTCAAGCTAAAAACAGCTACCAAGGGACGTCTTCTTCCTATTGCTCTGTTACTAGACCATTTGCCTAATAACTTGATAGTGCGTATGGTGTCAACTACCATATAATATAAAGTTTCAGAAACGAGGAATCTATTAAGCATTTTCTAGCAGCTACTGCAAACCCAGATCCAACTGTATTATTATATTTGAACCAAATATGAGATCTAGTAATAATATATTAGAACCCGAAGCAAGATGCAAATCCACTATTCTAATACAGATAGCGCTGATTCTAAGAATATTATTGAACTATTCGATGGATATGGTGTAGATACAAAAGATATGCAAAAGATTGATTCCATTCTTACCTAATATAGTTTCATATATATTCTAGTTGTAGCCATAACTATGGTTTATAGCAGCAATGAAGAGATATCATCTTTTTACCAAATACCTGGTAGGAAGGAATTCTCTTCTCTTCTACCTTCTCCATCTTCACAATTTTTTTAATTATCTGTCAATAAGACAACATGTAATGGCTAGCTAAAACTCCCAACATATTTTCATTATTAATTTTTTGATATTGATTGTCGATATCTATTATTGACTAGAACAACATAAGATATCTATCGTATATGATCCTTTAGCAATCTACTAAATTAACGATCATTCTATATATAGCTTAAGACAGGGTGAGAGACGTTCTAATTTAAGAATTATGAAGATAATATTTCTATAAAAATCAAATTACTAGTCTCTCAGATATAACCATTCACTTTAAATATTTGTTACTAACATTTTTAGCTGCTTTTATAATGAAGAGCACTCGACGCAATTCTCCTTTCAGAATTATGTTTGTTGACGATGAGAAAGACATTTTATCCACTGTAAAAAGAGGTTTAGAATCTAATCAAGCATTCAAGGTGGATACTTTTGCGAGCGGCGAATCAGCTTTACAGGCTTTTCAGAACCATCCTGAAAACTATTATGACCTTGTTATTACTGATATCAGGATGCCCAGGATGAATGGTTTCGATTTATATCGTCGTATCAAAGAAAAAAATCCATCTATGAAAATTGCATTTATAACAGCTTTTGAAATAAACAAGGAAGAATTCAATAAAGTTATGCCCTCTGTTAATGTAATAGATTTTATAAGCAAACCGCTGAGTGTATCGAAACTAATATCAAAGTTAAAAACCCTTTTAACAAGCTATCCACAAAGTCAGGCTACTCTCTAACAACAACGACTATTCAAAGCTAGACTCAGATGGGAAAGGATCTCATTTTACTGCCGCTTTTTAGTGTAAGAATAATTATTATTCTCAAATCATCTTTTTGCCTGCTCCATCCTTACTTGTAATCACTTATTGATAGTCACCTTTTAACAATTTATACCCGAAAGCCTTTTTTACCTCTCCGAATATGTTATGAAGCTAAATTAGCCAATTCAACTTATACAATCATCTTTAACCATCTATCTATAAAATAATAGATTATATCTGTTAATTTAATGAAGCAATTTGCAATGAAGCTCTCATACTGGTTCATGATATCGACTTCAAACATGACCATTTTTATTAGCTGGCAAGATCAAAGCTAAAATATAAATTTGTTAATCTGGCCCGACAATAGGCAATGCCTTGCTTGAGGGTAGATTGAAACTACTTTCTTGTTGCTCTTTGTCTGTTACTTTTTCTAACTCAATGGTTATCTCCACTGGTACACTAAATTTTAAACTCAATTCGTTGGCTAGTGTCCCAATAGATTTTGGGTCGGCAAATTCTTTTGAACCATGCAAGAAGACTCTTGTCTGCCTATACAGAACCTTTCCGCCAAATTTTAAGTGAATGAACTCTGTTAGGTCTTGAACAATTTTTTTTGGAATTTCATTGAAGTAAAAGCATATGCCGTGAACTGGTTCTTTATCATAAGGTGCCCCATATCTAAACCAGAAAACTCCAAAATGTTGGTATTCACCAAGGATACATTTGATTTCCCAATGGTTAGCTTTTTCAACAGGATATTTTGCCTCTAAAACATCGGTAATGCCTAGTCTCCAGTACCTTATTCGCATGGTTGCGGAAAGTAATTTAGAAGCTTAATAATAATATATCACAGACTGTTAACGCATTGTACTAATTTGTTTATTATTGTAAATGCTATTGGAAAGCTAACAATACAACTACATATAATATATTAGCTTAATCCCCATGAGTTACTCATTTGAATAGCGAAGAATATTTACAAACATCCGAACATAGAATGAAATTGTTGACAGAAATGGAAAAGCAGTTTGATAATCACAACGAACAGTATTTCGAGAGCTTACTAAACCATCATGATAGTGTAATTAGGACCCGTTGTGTTTGTATTTTGGCGGATTTAGCAGGTGAAAATGCAGTTGAACCTATTAGCAAAGTTCTTATTAATGACAAGAACCCATTGGTCAGACATGAAGCAGCTTTTTCTCTTGGTCAGCTTGGTTTTTCAAGTGCGGTAAATACCCTCTCTAGAGCTGTTAAATCAGATCCAAGCATCTTTGTTAGACACGAAGCGGCTGTTGCTTTGGGAGTAATAGGCTCAGAAGAGGCAAGGAGAGTTCTCAATGAAGCATTAAACGATGCAAGTGAAGAAGTACGGGAATCTGCAATTATCGCATTGTCAAATCTTGATTATCTCTTAAGGATGAAAAGAAATAATAAATTCACTAGAATGACTGGTGGATAATAGTGATAAGATACAAAAGATTAAAATCTCGAGAAATATAAGTTCATTTTTTAATCGAGATTCACTAGATTAGCTAGTGAGATGAAACGACCGAACCATCAGAACCCATTACAAATCGGTAAATCCTATCAACATTAGAATCCTCAAAAATTTCAGCATCATGTGTTATTATTATAATTTGAGATAGAGGTGCAACTCCTTCTCTAAACGCCTCTGAAATAATATTGACCAAAGATTTTCTTCTTTCGTCATCTAGGTGTATTGTCGGTTCATCCAGAATAATGAAATCCAATTTGTTCGAACCCATCATATATGCGATAGCCAACCTCAATGCAAGTGCGATTGCAACTCTTTCACCTCCACTTAGAGAATCCATGTCAATTTCGCCATGTCTTCCAAAACACATTACTTCTATATCACGCGCTTTCTCTGTTAATTCTATCCTTGAAATGCCGATGTTGAACATGGCTGCATAATCTGACGCCTTCATGGATATCATTTTAAGCGCCCATGAGCGAAGACTTAATCCAACAAACCCATCCCTGTTGAATACCATTGACCTAATACCTTCTAGTATATTTAGATATTTAGCAGCATGCTCTAATTCAGCAAGGATTTCATTTGATGTATCGATAGTTTCTTTTGCATCAAGAACAGACCTTTGTGTTGCACCTATTTTTGTATTGATCGCAACTAACTCATTTGAAAGCCTAGTACGATTGAGCTTTGCATCACTGTATTCATGCATTCTTAGATCTTTTATTTGGTCTCTTGTCTTGTTAATCTTTTCAGCTAGCGACTTTGAAAAATCATCTATTACAAGTCGCGAGGGATCCTCTCCTACCTTCATAATATTCTTTGGAAGTTTGGATAATATGGTTTTCCTTTGATGGTATTCTCGTTCCAACATTACTATTTCTTGGAGGTTTGTGATACAATTTGTTGCTAGGAACTTTTCAGCTGCTGCAATCCTCTTTTCTTTTTCTTCTAGAGTAGCTTCTTCTTTTTTTAGATTGACTTTATTTGCAAGTAGTGCTTCTCTACCGCCTATTTTCCCTTTTATTTCTTGTTGGATATAGTTCATGTCAAATAATTTATTAATTCTAACAATAGGTGAATTGCAAACAGGACACTTTCCATCTATAACCTCTAGTCTTTTAGAACATTCTAATAGTCCTTTCAGCCTTCCAGTTTTTCCTTCATTATCCAAAATTCCTTGTTCTATGTCTTCTATCTCTGCTCTTACCATCTGAAGGTTAATCTTGACTTCCTCTCTTTCTGAGATTATCTCTAATGATCTACGGCCTTCAGTCGTAATGCGTTCAAGTCTTACAATATCATTTGCGATGAAATCTCTTCTTTCGTTTATATATTTGATAAGAGAATCCTCAGTAGTCTGTAGTTCTCGTCCCTGTAAAATTAAAGGTTCAATACGTTCAATTTCTTTTTCAATAGAATACAATTTCAATTCAATTTCATTACTGTGATTTTTTAACTGATTCAGAATGTGCTCGGCGTCAGACAGATTTGCCATCTTTTGTTCAATTCCCTTCTTAACTAGTTCAATTTGTTTATCATCAAACCCACCGTTATGATCACGCAATCTTTCTCTAAAGCCGTTAATTACATCATGCATGGTCTGATACGCAAGATCTAACCTATCAATGCCTATCAAACTATTCAATAGCTCCTTGAACTCTTTAGGCGAAGACTCTATTATTTTGCTTAGCTCTCCTTGCTGGACTATCGCAGCTATTCTTAATTTCTTGTAATCCATGCCCAATACCTTCGCAATCTCTGCACTCATTGATTCACCAAATTGTCTCCTTTCGCCAGAAATTATGATCCGCTTTGTTGTATTGACCTTGCTGTTGCTGTGGTTATTATTGGTTCCATAAGATATCAATTCAAATCTTGCTGATACTGTCTCTCCAGAATTTCCCAAATGTCTGTATGCGCTATATTCCCTTGAGCCAATTGAAAAGTTTAGATGAACATATGCCGATGAACTTCCCCTGCGTACAATGTTCTTGTTTGATTTTCTTGTATGTTCTCCAAACAAAGCGAAAGTTATTGCGTCAATAACACTGGATTTTCCAGAACCGTTATGTCCAACAAAAATTGTAATTCCCTTATTGAATACTAATGTGGTATCATTATGTGAAATGAAATTATGCAATTTTATGTCTTTCATCATATGCTACTTTTCGGTTCTCCTAATGTCAGCCGTCTTAATATCGTTATAAATTTTCCATAAAACATCCAATGTTGCACTTGCATCTCCGCGACCTGCCAAAGGTAGAATTTCATTTATAGCAAGTGACACCAGATCTTCTGATTTTAATGCCCCCTTTGTAAGCCTTTTCAATTCTCTGTCAATGTCTACTGGTTTTCCATCATAAATCAGTGCAGATGAAGCCTGTTCGTCTATTGGCTGCCATACATAATGCAGACATGAATCATTTAATTTTACAAGGTGTGCTGCGACAACTTTGGAATCAATTTGTTTTCCTGCTATCTTTAACATTACGACAGGCTTCTTTGGACAACTGTTAGCTCTTTTAATAATACCAGCTAATTCATCTGAAATTGAATTATAGTTTATTTGTTGAGCGAACTGTGGTCTTCTTCTATCTATCTTAACCCAATTGGTTTTTACCTCTTGTGCAGACATATCTGTGAGAAAGAATCCCTTGTCAACTTGCTTAATTCCCTCACTTGGAGTGAGATCAAGTGAGCCGGGATACGATACTAATCCATCAAGATAATAAAATTTCTTTTCAACATGATCGTGATAATGACCCATCGCATAGTAGTCAATTCCCTTTGGGAGGTCAGTAGAATTCAATTCTCCGGCAAAACTGTTAAAGTCTGCAAGACCTTGATGAAGAACAAGAATATTTTTGATTTTCCTTCCTTTCTCTCCACCTTCCTTTTGCTGTTTTGCTAAATGTTCAGTAATTTTAAATTGATTCAAAAGAGCTTCAATATTGCTTTTTCTCTCTTTATTAAAGCCGAAAATCGTTACGTTGCCATGTCGTATAGGCTGGTTTTCCTTAAGCCTAGTAGCTAATCTGAGATTATGAAAGACATATGGAACAGGAACATCCTGCATTCTATTAATATCGTGCTCCCCAAGAATAAAAAATACTGGAATAGATCTTTCCCTAAGTTTTTTGAGTTCATTTGCTAGCTTGATTATAGATAAGCCGTTTGGTTTTGGTGTATGAAAAATATCACCTGCAAGGATAACTATTTCTGCATGTTCTGATATTGATTTATTTATCGCCTCCTCAAAGACTTCATAAACGTCCTCTTCTCTTTCCTGTAGGTTAAATTGCGAGTATCCAAGATGAATATCGGAAATATGAGAAATTAACAAGTAACTACTCAGACAACTTATGGGATGTAACACTATATCTATTTTGACATTTTTCCAGATCTATATTGCCTAATGATCATAGTTTCTAATATTCTTGCCTAATACGTCAAGTAGGTGTGCAAGTATCCATGTGTTAATATAATGCTTTATCAATAGTGAATATAACATCAGAGCATTGCCTTTATTATTTTTCGATTCTGGGTACCTTGAATGATTATCACTACAGTTGCAAAAGAGAAAAAGTTTCTTGGCTAGCTAAGTTACTATTTCGTTAAGGCGCCCTTTTTTGTTCGCAATTTTTATCTCATGTGCTATTCTTCTTCCCATACTCATGGGTTTAGCAAAAATTAATCCAGAATAAGGAGAACCATCAAGATAGAGATTTGTTCCGGCAACGATCCTTGCTGAAAATTCAAAGGTAGTAAAATTTCCCTCTCTGTCATATACACCTTCAAGACAAAAAGGACCTGTAACTCCTGGAGGTACAAGGCGTTTTGCTGCTTCCACAAATCTATCTCCCATTGCATAGACTTCTCCTAGTAGCGATTCCCGTAAGACTAGTGGGATGTTACCAACAACATTATATGATGGTTCCAGCCTTGCGCCAACCTGCTGTTTAGAAGGAATTCTTCCTATTCCATCAATATCAGATTCGTACCTCCTGTCTACACCCATCAATTCAAGCTCATTGGTAATTGGAG
>DASQWJ010000117.1:0-10953 GCA_035640315.1 Nitrososphaeraceae archaeon | reverse complement strand
TACTAGTGCTATAGTAGAAGCCTTCCCTGGTGCATCAATTTTTATTTGTGTACCAACAGCTATTGCATAATTTAGTAAAATGGGGATTGTTGGATGAATTCCAATAGTAGAAAATCCTGTATTAAAGCTTCTTCCATAACGCAATCTAAAACCGCCGATTTTTTTCTGCATTGAAAGTACAGGTCTCCCAGTAATGACTTCAGTCATCCTGTGAGATACTGTATCGTCTTCTGAAGTTTGAATAGCGCCTTCGAGGTTTTTGAGCCAGTCCCATCCTTCTAGTTTTAGGCTTTCAACAATCTTCAATAGCTTTCTGCTTCTGCCTATCAAACCGTCATTCATTACTCTTAATGCGCCACCTCGGACTCTATTGGTTGCAACTCTTTGCAGATTTCTATGACCTATTACTTCTACAGGGTCCGTATCAACACCATCAATTTCTACTGGAAGAGAATTTATACAATGCATTACGTCCTTATCAGAAACCTTAAACTGGAAGCTGCCTACCTCCCTTTCATAAATCCTTAATTCTTCAACATATCTACTAATTTCATCGTCAAATGAATTTGCAATATACTTGTCTAATCCAATAACCTTCCTAACATGATCTGCAATGAGCATTGTTACTGCAGCCTCAGTTCCTCCTGCTGATCTTATTGGCCCAGCAAAAGAAACAGACAAATATTGGGTCCTGTTTGCATTTGTCTTTATCTTGACATCATAAATCCCCTGTAACGGTGCTACAGTAACACCTTCTGTAACAACGGAAAGTCCTACTCTTACTGCGTTGTTTAGTTTCTCTTCAATAGTGGTTCCTCCATATTTGCCCAGGACAATTTCTTCTGATATCTTTAGTGCAGTTAGTTCTTTTCCTAATTTTGGAAGAAGTATTCTTAACCGATCTGAAATATCAATTTCATGTATTTTTGCTATTCTGTCTGGTAAGTCATAACCAATTTGGGATTCTACTTTTTCGGAGATGTCAAAACCTTGTTTCTTGGCTGTTTGTGCGGCTGTGATGGAATCTTCAATGTATTGTGAGATATTCTTGTGATATTGTAGATAATTTGAAGGAACTTGTGTATTATTGCTTTCCTTGATGTTGCTACTCAATTTCTTATTGCTTTCATGATATTAACAAATTCTGCTTCCCAATCTTTTTCTCTTTCAATCATGGTTCCAATGACGATGATATCTGCACCAGCATCTGATATTTTTTTAGCCGTATCAGCTGAATTGATTCCACCACCAACTATCAAGATTCCCTTGTAGAATTTTCTTACAATGCTGACCATCTCGGGAGGAATATTCTGGGAAGCACCTGAGCCTGCTTCGAGGTATAAGAAGCGCATACCCATGTACAAAGCTGCCAAGGCGTACATCACAGCGATATTAGCCTTGCTGAAAGGAATCGATTTGGCTTGGCCTATAAACCATGCAGTGGACCCATCACCAATGATAAGATAGCCCGTAGGGATGGCCTCGATCTTATACTTGTTGATGACCAACGCCCCTTGCGCCTGGGCGCCTGTGATATAATAAGGATTTTCAGAGTTAAGGAGTGAGCTGAATAAAATTGCATCCGCAGCTGGTGATATTCCTGTGATATTTCCTGGAAACAAAATGATGGGGATCTTGACATTATTCTTTAACTCTGTCACAAAATTGGATAATTCAATTTGATCCGATGTTGATGAACCACCGACCAGAATTGCTGAAGCTCCAAGTTGTTCTAATCTTTTAGCAATTTCGATAGTCTTAGAAGTGTTTTCGGAATCGATAAGTGGAAAGCATAGGGTTTTTTGTTTCTTGATTTCGTCCAGAATGTATCTTTCGGTGCTTTGTACTTCCATCATTTCTCACAAAGTAATTACTCGTATAATAATAGTCTCATTAGAGATATTAGACAACTACTGAACAGTAATTTGAATACAATAAGTTAATAATATCGTACTATACAAATTTGTATAGTAAATGGAAAATAGCAATTTAGATTATACATCGATTTTGAATCACTTTATTGTAAATTCTATATTAACTGAAAAACAAACATCTATTATCTATAACAAAATTACAAAGTCGAAACCCAGTAAAAAGATGACTTCTGGTGCTTATTATCGACAATTACGCCAATGTAGAACGAAGATAACAAAGATTGTTTATACGCTGTTGCTGTTGCGTTTGTTTAGTGTTTTAGACACTGAAACATTTTCTGTACTGAATCAATTAAATAATCAATTGAATGTGATGTTGAGCAAGAGAAATGATGAAATAGATGTACCTACGTTGAATAATGTCACTTCCTTGATTGATGATGTGATAGCGAAATTAGTTTTGATATAGAAAAATTTTAATAAATATACTACTATATCACATGATGTCACATGAATATGTTTGATCTTAACTTGCAATATACGTTATCAGATATATTGATTTCAATCACACTATTCGTATTATCATTTGTGGCGATTTTCTATTTTGGTTTTTTCAGGGAAACAAAAGAACGTGAAGAGGAGAACCACAAGTTCAAAGATATGTTGATTGAGGGATATTTTCATAAATTCGACGAATACAATGAGATTATTTCGGATTTGCGAACTAAACTGGACATGATACAAATGAAAGTAAATTCTGTCAATAATTACACCAAGCAGGATGAAACAGCTCGTATCACTAGTGTCAGTGATATGGGTTCTGAAAAGTCACAAGATATATCACATTCTATGATTCCTGTGACAAATGTGACAAAAGATGTGATTGTCAATCAAAGAAAAGATGAAGAAAAAGATGACTTGCGACTCAGTACTGTTAATTCAATCCTGAAAATGCTTGAAGTACCTTTGACATCTAGAGAAATTCAGAGAAGAGTTAACAAGTCGCGTGAACATACATCTAGACTGTTAAAAAAATTATATTCTGAAAACATAGTAATGAGGGATGGAAGTAGCAGACCTTTCAAATATAAAATTACAAGTGAAGGTCGTAAACTGTTGGAACGGACAGCAAATTCGAGTCATTAGGTTTGTCATAAATTTCTCTAGGATTATTCAGATTCTCTTTAATCAAAGTATATACCCATTGTTTGCCATTTTTCGATCTATTGAGTTGTTTCTTGAAGTAAAATCTGGACAAGTAAATGGAGATGACACTTAATTGAATAGATTCGTAATACAGATCGTGGTAAATTCTAAGTATGTCAGAGGAGGTAAATGTGTGATATCTAAAATTTTCAATAATTAGATTCCATAATTTGGAACCCAATTTCGTATCATTATCTCTGCGTTCAAAGCTTCCCTCAAAGCTTCCATCTATGGAGCTTTTATCAAATAGCTGCACAAATTCAATTAAATTCATTAGTTTTTCTTTTGTTAGAGTCCCCTGTAGGCTTAAATTGTATTTTTCTCCATTCTCGTCTTCCAATTCAATTTTGATCTTCCTCCTCGCAGTTGACAGATCGGGACATAATATCACATCACACTTAACAATTAAAGTGATTAACAAGTTAACTAAGAGCTCAGCTTTTGTTAACTCATTACCGTGCTTGAATGTGCATGAATTTTATTTCTGTAGTTATCGCTTCTTCCGTCTGCCTTGCCTAAATATTTTCCAGTAGAAATAAAGGGGTCATTTCATCTTCTTAACAATGTTGATTTCTGTTAATTAACCTCCAATGGAAATAAAGGGGTCATTTTGGGTGTTTTCTACTCTTATCAAATTAACAAACTTAACAATTGTTGGTTACACCCCTGCATTTCTATTTGAACATTGGTTTTCCATTTCAGTCATCCTTACGATATAACAATTAACTAACAAATGAAACAAAATTGATTTTGGCGTTTTTATTTTATATACATCCCACTTACTAAATGAGTTTGTTATATTGAGATACAGAAGAAAAAGAGGGGTGTCCGAGGTGTATGAATTTGGATGATGACATCCTAGACACTATTTTTGATAGCGCGATTAGAAACAAGAATATCATCAAAAATAGACAGGTTTTGACTATCGATTACGTACCTGATAAACTGTTGTTCAGGACAAAAGAAAGTACAGCAATTGCACAATCATTATCTGTTATACTAAAAAAGGGCCGTCCGTCGAATTTGTTAATTTTTGGAAAACCAGGGACTGGAAAGACAGCAGTGGTAAAGAATGTTATCGACCATCTTTTTAACAAGACCAAAGAATTGGATATTAATCTAAGAGTTCCATTTATCAATGCAAAAAATTCAAACACTCCATACAAGATTCTATTCGAAATCGCAGAATTATTGGGTATCAACAAGGAGGAAAGAAGAATGCAAGTTTATTTTACCGGACTATCAATGAGCGAAGCAACCGATAGAATTCTCGATTTCGTAAGACGCAAGTCCATCAAAGTTGTACTCGTCATTGACGAAATAGATTCTCTTGTTAATAGAAAGGGTGATGACATCCTCTATAACTTTACAAGAGCTAATGAAAGGATTTCTTCGGATCAATTCATTAGTTTGATTGGTATTTCAAATAGCTTAACTTTCAAAGATAAATTAGATCCACGAGTAAAGAGCAGTTTGAGCGAAGAGGAATTGGTTTTTAATCCATACACTATAGAACAATTAAGACAAATTCTTATTGACAGATGCAAACTTGCCTTCTATGATAACGTTATACCAATAGGTGTAATCAATTTATGCGCTGCAATCGCTGGTAGAGAAACTGGTGATGCTCGAAAGGCTATAGATCTTTTGAGAGTCGCGGCAGAAATAGCAGAAACATCAATGACAATGAAGATTAGCGAGAATCATATTAGAAGTGCACAACAAAAAATTGACAGCGACACCAACTTTGAGATCCTAAGGAATTCAACACTACACACAAAATTGGTTATACTTGCAATAATAAAATCCAAGAATGGTAGCACGGGGGAAGTTTATACTATCTATCAAGATTTTTGCTCAAGAATTCAGCAAGAAGCGTTAACTCAAAGAAGAATGACACAAATTGTGGGCGAACTTGATCAACTAGGATTAATTACAACTAATATAGTCAACCAGGGCCGCTATGGTAGAACCCAAAGAATAAAATTGCATACTCATATCTCATCTGTAAAAGAAGCGATCAAAAATGATCCGATATTGTCGCCCTTTGTCGATAATATTAATTGAAATCTTTCTTAAATGATTGAAGGCTTCCTAGATTAACCAATATACAAATTCCAGGAGTTGGAGTAATTCCCATAGTTTGTTGAAATCTTGTCTGTCCCTGCCATGCTCCGGAATTTACTATCAATGTACCTTTGTATTTTCCTACTTCTGTCATGTGCACGTGTCCGGCATGAAAAATATCCGGTACGTCTTCTATGACCAACATGTCTTCTGATTCGGGAGCTATTGGTGTACGGTTACCATATATTGGTGACAAATGTCTAGATTTTAATAAAATTTTCATAGCTTCAACGGGTTTAGAATAGCTTAATCCAGGAACAGTAGCTATAACATCGTCCAAGCTTTGTCCATGGAACATTAGCAATTTAACTTTGTTTAGTTCAACAACTGAAGGATTGCCAATAATACTGAAATTTTCAAGAGGTTGAAAATCTCGCAAACTTGTTAAAGCTGTCTGGGGCAAAGCCCGTCTTCCAGGGTCATGATTTCCAGGGATTAAGAATACATGCATCCGCTTTGGAATTTTTTGTAGCAAGGATGCCGCATATGATAATTGTTTATTCATATTCATCTCGATTAATTCTTTGTCCTGATTAGGATAGATTCCAATTCCGTCGACTATGTCTCCTGCTATACAAACATACTTGATTCTTCTTACAATCTCGTCATCTGATGATAACCAACTTAGAAAATCATTAAACTCTTTTTCCATGAAATATTTACTGCCTACATGCAAATCTGAAATGAGAGCAACATAAGACTCTGTACCTGATTTGGAGGCAACGTGCTCCGGAATGTCAGGGAATATGAGATCCTTTATTACAAAATCATTTGAATTTCTTTTGCTGAGTGAAATTTCTAACATTAACATTTGATCCAAAACAAGCGATGAAGCTTCCTTCATCAAATCACGTGTTTTGCAAATTACAGGTATGCTACCCGTAGTATCATCAATTATGAGCTCTACATCATTTTTTCTATTCCTCTTAGACATTACCAGGCCTGCGAGAAAAACAGAATCAACGACTTTTCCTTTCTCATTCTCATTATCCGGAGAATTATACCTAGATTTATTTCGAAGATCCTTGATCTGTTTTATTTTTCTTATTTGCCTGCTTTCTGAACGGATTGACAATATTTTCAAAGTTTTTCTGTAACGACTATCAAACAGTTTAACAAAATCCTTCTCATTTTCAGAGTTTATCTTGTATGTTGGATCAAAGATAATTTTGTAATTCTCTAGATTACTATCCGATCTTGGATTGGAATTCATGTTAGTTATTACAGGGTCGTCAATTCTGCGATTTACATCGCCCGATAAAGCGTTCTTTATATCATCAATCAAGATTGGGGATTTTTTCTTAAGCTTATACTTAGCATCAACGATTGTCTTAATTATTTTTTCTACATCACAATCAAGTGATTTGAGAAAGGCAAAAGCGTCAGGATGAACCTGGTATCCCTTATTTATCGCATAAATCAATGCAATAGACACTGAATCCAAGTTTAATTATTGAACAGAACTATCATAAATGCTAAAAATGTTTTGTTTTAAGCATAGATTATTAAAATGCAAATACTGTGGTTGAAGCATGTACAGATACAACTTCAAGAGAAGAATAGTCTATCTTTTAGTTGGCATTTTGGTATTCATAATTTTCTTTACAATTGGCACATTTGTCACATTTGACGAATCTGCATCCCAACTCTTAAAAGAAAAATTTCAAAACAAAATCAAAAATATTGACAGTATTGGCATATTCCTAAATAACTTTCTGATTTCAATCTTGATGTTTGCTCCAGGTATCGGGATTGTATTTGGTCTCTTTTCAGGATTTAGTACCGGCAATATTTTTGTGATAATAACACGAGATTTACCAATACAGATACCACCATTATTAGTCTTTTTGACAATATTTGGAATAATGGAGCTCGTTTCGTATGGTATAGCTATCTCTAGGAGTTACCTGCTACTGATTAGTATATTGAAAAGATCTAATATTAAGGAAAATCTAATTTATACAGGCATTGAAATTGGCATTGTTGCAATAATTTTATTTTTTAGTGCAATCATTGAATGGGATTTAATAAAGCAATATGGCGGCCTTAATTTAGCAGAATAATGTGTGAATAAATTTCATTCAAATTCCAAGTATGTTTTACGGGTAACTTGATCGATAACCATCACAGACATTGGACTAAAATTCCTTCCTTCCAGTTCATTCAGTTTACCCTTAAACACTGTTTCCTCTGCGGTTGTCAGAAATTCAAATACCCAAACCATGAAATTAGAGGTATCTAGGCCCTCTTTTTTGAGAAATAATGCAATTTCTGATTGCATAAAATTCTTCTCAGCATTATTATTCCACGGTCTTGGGACTAGAATTACGCTCTTCTTGTCCTGGATTGCCCTGACTAATTCTCTTTTCTTATCTTCAATATTTTCTGTAACATGAAAACTAATGACCCTCGCTTTATCCAATGGAATTTTTGCTTTTGCAGCTGCAACTTGAATAGAACTTATTCCGGGTATCAACTCTACATTATCGTTACCAAAGATTTCCAATAATCTGTCAACAACTTCTGACTCTGAAAAGTTTACATCTCCAGTGAAAGGTATTGTACAGTATTCATTTTCTCGCATTTTCTCAAACACCTCATTATAGGTTTGGTCCTGATCTTTCATGGTTACTTCATATACCAGATGAAAACGAGGAATAATCAAATCTCGTATTATGGATAACGTATATTTGTAACCTATCAAATACTTCGATTTTCTTATCATATCTTTTGCCAAGTCTGTCAAGTATTTTGATGAACCTGGACCAACCCCAACAAGAAATAACCTTTTGTCTTTGATTCTATCTTCCGTCACAGCTTTAGTTATTTTCCTATGTATATTTTGCTTTCTTTGAATTTAATACATCTAAAAACCAAAACATTGAATCAATCATGACATCTTGTACAATGTTATTATCGGATTCCAATCCACATGCTGAAATTGTAAAGGATCCTTGGCAGGATATTTGACCCAGCCTTTTACTATTGCAAAATTGTAATTTTTCTGCTTATTATCAATATTGGTTTTGATTTTGAGTTCCGTACCCCATCTTTTTTCCAGAAAATACATTTCCAATATTTGAGAAAAAGGAAATACTATATTTTGATTGCTTTTTTCCAGATCATTCCTTAATTCGGTAATACCATAACCTTCTACGGGCAAGAAAACATTCTTGTTCTCCTTGAAACGCAAGAGCTGTCGTTGTGAATGAACTTCATGAATCCTGTAGGACATGTTGGTTTTTGTTATGAATACAAGATTCCTTTCTGTCACTACAAGCATTCCCTCCCTTTTCCTTTTCATAAATCCATCCTCTCCACCCCAAATCCACATTAGATGAGCTTTAATCTCCTCATTCCATTCCAACAACATTTACAATTCGTCATTATCATGGATTTATTTTTTTCATTGAATTGAGAAATGCAAAATTCATCTTACAAAGTATGCAAGCCTTTTAATACAAATAATATCAAATTACACATTTAAATGATAGAGCAAAAAAGCTCAGCAGAGTTGCATGATGGGCCTGATACATTGCAAGTAAATCTTCAGGGGAAGGTTCTTCGAGAAATGAGAGAAAATGCATTAGAAAACATAGAGGAATTTTGGGCTCGGCAAGCTAATAACTTGGTATGGAATAGAAAATGGGACAAGATTCTAGATTGGAATCCTCCTTTTGCCAAGTGGTTCCCAGGCGGTCTGTTAAATGCGTCAGTAAATTGTCTAGATAAGCACATCAACAATAATACAAAGAATAAAGCAGCCATAATATGGGAAAGTGAATCTGGCGACGTTCGAACATTTACTTATAATCAACTGTATGTTCAAGTGAATAAGTTTGCAAATGCTTTACGCAACTTGGGAATCAAGAAAGGTGATAGAGTTACCATCTACCTTCCAATGGTTCCCGAATTGCCCATTGCCCTGCTGGCTTGCAGTAGAATAGGAGCTATACATATCGTTGTATTTTCTGGCTTTAGTTCACAGGCATTAACAGATCGCATTAATGATTCAAAATCCAAGGTAATCATAACTGCCGATCAAGGAATAAGGCGTGGAAAAACACTCGAGCTGAAAAAAATAGTTGATAGTGCGATTACAGCAACCCCATCTATAGAACATGTAATTGTTCTTAAGAGAGGAACTGGTGAAATCAAAATGAATGAAAAAGACCTGCTTTGGAACGAACTAGTTAAGAAAGAAAAATCGTACTGCAGACCCGAATTCGTAGAAAGTACTCATCCACTTTACATCCTATATACTTCTGGTACTACCGGAAAACCAAAAGGCGTACTGCACAGTACCGCAGGGTATCTTACCCATATTCATGCTACCGCCAGATGGGTATTTGACTATAAGGATGAGGACATCTTTTTCTGTACTGCAGACATTGGTTGGGTAACAGGACATAGTTATATGGTATATGCTCCTTTGATGCACGGAGTGACAAGCGTTATCTACGAAGGAACGCCTGATTTTCCGACACCTGATAGATATTGGGCTCTAATCGAAAAACATAGAGCTACAATTCTATATACAACTCCGACTGCGCTTCGTATATACATGAAACACGACTTGTCAATCCCTAATAGTTTTGACTTGTCATCATTGCGTCTTTTAGGTACGGTAGGTGAAGCAATTAATCCTGAGGTATGGTTGTGGTATTTTAGAGTGATTGGAAAAGAAAAGTGCCCTATTGTTGACACATGGTGGCAGACCGAAACTGGTGGTACAATGATAAGTCAATGTTTGGGTATAGATACGATACCAATGAAGCCCGGATCCGGTACCTTTCCAGTTCCAGGGGTTGATATTGGTATAGTTGATGAAACTGGAATGGATGTTGAGCCCAATAACAAGGGTTACTTGGTCATAAAGAGGCCATGGCCAGGAATGCTGATGACTCTGTGGAATAACGATGACAAATATGTTAATACATACTGGAACAGGTTTAAGGGATATTATTATTCAGGTGATTTTGCCCTATTAGATCAAGATAATTATATTTGGTTACTAGGCAGATCAGATGATGTACTCAAAATCGCTGGTCATCGACTAGGTACCATGGAGTTAGAAAGTGCATTTGTATCATTTGATGCAATAGCCGAAGCAGCCGTAGTTAGTAAACCCGATGAGGAAAAAGGAGAAGCTATAGTGGCATTTCTAGTTCTTAAAGCAGGATACAAAGAGTCACCAGAAATGAGAACAGATCTTGTAAATCACATTAGAAGGACAGTTGGTCCAATTGCTACCCCAAGTGAAATATATTTTACCAACAAATTACCAAAGACTAGAAGCGGTAAGATTATGAGAAGATTATTAAAATCGATTAGTACAAACTCTAACATCACAGGTGATACTAGCACACTTGAGGACGAAGCTTCAATTGAAGAGATCAAACAGGTATATAGGGATTTTCAAGACATCACTAAACACTAATTAGTAAAGAATTTCTATATTGAAATTAATTTTATTTTTGAATCTTTTGTAATATTATGGTAGTTGATGAATCCTGCCGTTGCCGCCAGAATATATCTTGCTGGTATTGTGTTCTTATAGGTACACTGCGCTGCATCTAAAGTATTCTTACATGGCACTGTGTCTTGTTTAATATAGACAATATTGCCGTCATCATCGAACCAAATTAGGTCTAACTTGAATTGTATATTCAATAACCACAAAGAATACAGGTCAGCCTTATCATAAACAAGAAGGAGTGAGGAATTAAGCGATAGTTCCTCACTT
>DASQWJ010000116.1:0-10558 GCA_035640315.1 Nitrososphaeraceae archaeon | reverse complement strand
GGTCCGGCAGGACAGATTGCAGCGGGTCTTGGATCAATCATAGGAAAGCTCTTCAAATTGAATGAAGATGAAAGAAGAATTGCTGTAGCAGCCGGTCTTGGTGCTGGTATAGGAAGCATATTTAAGATTCCTCTAGGAGGTGCAGTATTTAGTGCTGAAGTTTTCTATAGAAGAGATTTTGAAGTTAGAGCTTTGATACCAGGATTAGTAGCCTCAGTAACAGGCTATACTGTATTTGGGTTTGTTTTTGGATGGGATCGATTATTCTTGATTCCACTTGACCTGGTGAAATACACTCATCCGGCTTCTCTCGTACTTTATGCAATTGTGGGACTTGTTTCGGCCGCTGTAAGTGTAGTATATGTGAAGACCTTTTATCTGATATCAGATTATTTTAGTAGAATTCAGATCCCAAAATATTTGAAGCCAGCAATAGGGGGCGTTCTGGTGGGGATGATAGGAATTGTGTTTCCTCAAATATTGGGTACTTCGTATGGATGGTTACAAGTAGCAATAGACAAGGATTACGCTTTGATGCCTTACTACATACTTGGAGCCATTATTGTTTTCAAAATTCTGGCGACATCGTTGACTATAGGTACCGGTGGTAGCGCGGGTGTGTTTGGACCTTCCATGGTGATAGGAGGACTTGTCGGAGCTTTCATGGGAACTGGTTTTCATCTAATGGGATTATTTACCTGGATAGATATTTCTTCAGTCATTATAGTAGCTATGGTATCATTTTTCGGAGCAACGGCAAAAACTCCAATCTCCTCGATTATTATGGGTAGTGAACTTACAGGTGGTTATGCTCTTTTGGCGCCCATGATGCTGGCTACATTTATTGCATATATAATGTCCGGTCAACATAATTCAATATTCCGAAATCAGGTCCTAAACAGATCTAATTCACCTGCTCATAGAATGGAATATCAGCGACCAATATTGAGTGATCTCTATGTTAGGGATGCCATCAGAAAGGCCAATACTAAACTATCAAAAGATATGTCTATCGAAGAAACTCTTCAAATAATGAATCGAAACAACGATAAGATGATTCTAGTTGTTGATACCCAAGGGATTCTTGAGGGCGTTGTTTACAAACACAAGCTCTTTGAATTTCCCGAAGAATATCGTAAATCCGTCAATCTAGAAAGCATTATGATAAAAGATCCCTTTTTTGTATATAATACAGATTCTCTTCATTATGCATTAGTTAGGCTGTCGTCAAACGATCTTCAAGAAATGCCTGTATTATCAAATGAAAATAATAAGGTTATTGGAAAAATTACGATATCAGACTTGGTAAGGCTGTACGACAAGGAGGTTCAAAAGATAACTAAAGTGATGAATCGGTCTAATATCAATTTCAAAATCAATGATACCAATAACAAGGATCATATAAAAAATAAGTCGGCTCATTCAGATCAATCGTGATGTGACTTTTTTCCCAAGATATTGTAAAAATAGTTCGTAAAAAATGAACACGACCACTATTCTTCATTGATCATTCTTTGATTTTTGATGGTGCTTCCATGATTTTTGGTTGTGGAGAAGACACTGTTTTGCATGGATCACCTTTTACTTGACGAAGTAATTTTATATTATTGTCCACAAGATCTTTGACTGATCTGTTGACATATTGCGATTTTGAGAATTGGATTACATTATTTTCCATATCTTCCGCGTTCCAACCTCTACTCCATCCCATAAATGCAAAAGGCGGCAAAGAAAATCCCAGCTCAGTAAAAAAGACCATCATGTTTCCTGCGACATGTTGTATATTGTCCTGTCCTCCAGTAATGATAAATGATGCAACCTTATTTTTGATAAGTACTCGATCATGAAGTGTAGTTTGATTTTGAACACAGTTAAGACGTTCAATCATCTTATAGTACAACGAAGACGCACTTCCCCATCTAATTGGAGTTGAAATTATGACAATATCAGACCATAATATCATCTTTCTATAAACTTCATTCATCCCATCACTTTCATCCATTTCTGAGATTGAACAAGGCCACGTACATGCTTGCTCATTGATACTGTAGTATCCCTCACAATTTCTAAATTCAAGTTCTCTCAGCTTTAGTAAAACCGTTGAAGCATTGTATTTTTGCTTTGCATATGATAGTGCTTTATTCAATGATATTTCAGATGTAGAATCTCTTTGTAAATCATGATTCATATTTGTGGTAGATATACCTAGGACATTCAAGGAATCTGGAGTAGTTTCATATTCCAGTTTTATGAGATCCTTTAATGATCCATCATATTTCCTATTTGCAGAGTATACAATAGGTTGAGTGGAGATAAAGATTTTTCCATTTTCTATTTTGACGTCATGAACAGTTTGTTGTTCATCATACCCGGGTGGTGCCTTTCCATTTGAAATGTTGTATTCCCAACCATGCCAAGGACATGTAACATAATAGCCATCATATTTTTTCTCTATTTTTCCTTTTGTCAACGGCCCACCCTTATGCAGACAACTGTTGCCCAATGCAGTAATTTTATTGTCCATTCTGAATAATGCAATATCTTTACCTTTTACGGAAATCAGCTTGCTTGTTCCATCTCTCAGCTCTTTTTCATTTATTGTCTCTACAAATTCCATGTTAATTATTATTACTTCAAGTTAATATAGTATATCTGGTTGTGACAATTCAGGTATCCCGACAAGCTTGGATTTTTTTGAGATTCAGCTTCTATCGATGTCCAATTGACAACATGCAATAGACATTAGACTATGATCTATCTTCATAGCCTGCAAAAGGAGAGGTTGTGACATCATTTAGATGAAATATTTTTATTACTATCGGGATTTATATCCAATGCTGAATGTTCACTGGTATCGTCGAAGGTACTGGAGTAGTCAAATCAATATCAAAAATAAAGACAGCAAATAGAATAGCAGATAATAGAATTGAGATTGACTTGGGAAAACTAAGAAGGGGACTACGAGTTGGGGATAGTGTAAGTGTCAATGGAACCTGTCTTACAGCCACACGTATTTTGAAAAACATAGCATTCTTTGAAGTAGTAAAAGAAACTACAAAAAGGACTTCCTTAGGATTACTGAAAGCAGGCGATCTGGTCAATTTGGAGAGAAGTTTAAGAATTAATGACAGGATTGAAGGTCATATCGTTTTGGGTCATGTTGATGGAGTCGGAAAAATTGAGGACATTGTGAAAATCCCTTCGGAAACTAAAATATGGATCAGTGTGAATAAACAGACTGCGAGACTATTAGTACCTAAAGGATCTATTGCGGTTGATGGCATAAGTTTCACAATCGTAGATGTAAATAATGAGGTATTTTCTGTAGCGCTAGTGCCGCACACATTGGCCGTTACTACGTTTAAGCGTAAAAAGAAAGGAGATAAAGTTAATATTGAGGTGGACATTTTAAGCAAATATGTTGCAAAGCTATTACCACGAAATTAGTAATTACCATAAAATCAGTAAACTTTATAATTACATTTAGAGTCTTGACCTTCGTGTTGGCAATTCAAGAAGCAGTAAATGCACTCCGAGATGGGAAATTTATTATGATTCATGATAGTGAGTCCAGAGAAAATGAAGTCGACTTGGTAAAAGCTGCTCAACACATTTGTTCCTTTGACATAGCAACAATGAGAAATGATGCAGGCGGTCTTATTTGTCTGGCCGTCCCCCATGAAATTGCTTCGAAATTGAATTTGATGTTTATGCATGATTTATTGCATGCCGCTTCCAAAAATAATCCTTCGTTGTCAAAAATGATTAGTTCAATAGCGCCATATGGAGATCGACCTTCATTTTCAATTACCATAAACCATATTGATACTTTTACCGGTATAACTGATAAAGACAGGGCTCTCACAATCACTACGATGTCGGACGTATGTTCTAAAATTGACAAGGATGGAAAACTCGAATTTTCCAAGAAATTTCGTTCACCTGGTCATATACACCTATTAATAGGTGCGAAGCAGCTACTAAAGGAAAGATCAGGTCACACAGAACTATCCATTAGATTAGTTGAACATGCAAATCTAATTCCAGCAGTAGTTATTTGCGAAATGCTCGATTCTGAAACAGGTGGGGCCTTGTCGGTGGACAAAGCATTACAATATTCTAAAAAATTTAATATCCCCTTAGTGGAATCGTCCCAAATCAAGAATATATAGGGGAATTTGAGAAAAGGTTGAGAAAAATAAGAGTAGCAATAGTCGTTGCGGAATTCAATAAAGATATCACTGATAAGATGCTTCTTTCAGCCAAAAATCATGCAAAAAAATTAAAGATGCAAATTAAAAATGTGTGCCATGTACCTGGAACGTTTGATATGCCGTTAATTGTTGAAAAACTTCTTAAAACTCAAGATATCGACGCAATAATCACATTAGGTGCAGTCATAAAGGGAGAAACAGGACATGATGTTCTCATAGCCACTAATACAGCGAGATTGCTGGGAGACCTGTCTTTAAAGTATCAAAAACCCATCGCACTAGGAATTACAGGTCCGGATATGACTGTAAAGCAGGCTACTAATAGAGTTAACACAGTACCAAAGAGAACAGTGGAAGCAGCATATAAAATGGTAACGAAACTAACTGAGCTAGAAGTTAATAGGGATACTAAGAGTCAAACATGACGATCCAAATTACTATAATAAAAATAGAAGGATATGGTCCGTGGACACTCCAGTTGGGAAGTGATAGAGAAGGACAACTGCAGATATTTCAAGCTAACCTGTATGGTCAGCTACAAAAAATGTTCTCTGAAAGAGATTCCATTGTATATTTTAATAGATTTGATGAATTGATTGCGATCAGTAACGGAGTATCACTAGAGGATCATCTAGCAATTGAACGTGAAATTAATGATATTTATAAAGACTTGAACATCTCAATGTCAATCGGAATAGGCGAAACACCCTTTGAGGCAAATATTGCAGCATATCATTCTCGTATGAACAATAATTTAGTTGTAAATAGTAAGTTAGTATATGCGGACGGTGATGTTCAGTCATTATATCGTAGTGCAAATCAATTACCTAAAGATATGTTCACACAGATTTTACATCTTGATATAGATAATTCTACTAAAGTCAGTAACGTACGGTCTCCATACGAAATTACTTCAAGAATAATGAAAATTTTTGCTAAACTTATAGAGTTATTTATTGAACAAAAAGCCATGACTTTTTTTGTGGGAGGTGACAACTTTATGGCTATATCCAATACAGTAACAAAACAAAAGGCTTTAGAAATAATTGGTAAGATACATGAAACTGAAAATATTAAATTGAACTGCGGTATTGGTATTGCACGCACCGGTAGGAAGGCAGTACAGGCTGCAACAGAAGCCTTAGACACAATTCGAAACCTGAGAGATCAAGGAATAATTAGTCCCATATATGAAATAGATTGGATCTAATTCTAAAGAATATTAGCCTATTTGTTGGAGAAAATCTAGATTATGTAGATAATGGATACATAGTTATCAAGAATGGTAAAATAGAAAAGGTCGGAACAGGAAAATACAAGAGTAAATCCAATATGAATGCTTTTGAGGGCCGAGGCATACTTGTTATTCCAGGGTTTATCAATGCGCATACTCATATCGGAGATTCTATTGGTAAAGATATAGGTGTCGATTCAGCATTTGAGTCAAGGATTCATCCTGTTCATGGTATCAAAAACAATATTCTCAAAAGAACTGAAGGAAGACATCTAATCAATTTCATGAGAAGCTCCATGATTTCTATGATGAAAAAAGGGATTGTTGTGATTGCGGATTTTAGAGAGGGAGGAATTCATGGAATTGAGCAAATTAAAGAAGCTACTTTAGGACTCTCGATAAGATGTATCACATTGGGTAGACCGCAACATTACTTTGACATTTCTCGCGATTTTGACGAGAATTCAAAAATTCCCCACCATGTGATGGAGTCAATCCACAGGATTCTAGATATCAGTGATGGATTAGGTATTAGTGGGGCAAATGAAAATACTGATAATTCTCTGAATGAATATAGAAGCATTATTCAGAAAAGATCCTTGAAAAAGAATTACTTGTTAGGTATTCATTCTTCTGAATCAGCTGAAACTGAAAAAAAATCAATAAATGTAACTGGTAAAAGCGAGGTAGAAAGAATAACTGCTAGACTTTTACCAAATTTTGTCGTTCATTTAACAAATGCATCAGACGCTGATATCAGGCTTGTTGCCCAGAAGAAAATTGGAGTTGTTGTTTGCCCTAGAGCAAATGCAACTTTAGGAGTAGGAATACCTAAAATTTCAAAGATGATAAATTTCGGATGCCTTGTTGCTATTGGAACAGACAACGTCATGATTAATTCTCCAGATATGTTCCGGGAACTGGATTATATCTGGAAAATAACTAGAACATTAGAAGATGGAACGATTTCTGCAAGGGAGATACTAAAAATGGCTACAGTCAATGGCGGTAAGATTCTTGGAATAAATTCTGGTTCTTTGATGGCTGGGATGTCTGCAGATATGATATTTATTGACAAGACCAATTTAGATATTTCACCAATGCATGATCCTCACGTTTCCATAGTTCATAGAGCAAGCGCTAATTCAATACTCAATGTTATGATAAAGGGTAAATTTGTAGACGAGGATGAATTTAGTTGTATGTAATTTTGAATGCAGCAATGTCAATAGATGGTAAGATTTCTACACGAGGAAATGATTCATCTTTTTCATCAAGAAAAGATTGGATACGCGTTCATAAATTAAGATCATCAGTTGATGGAATTGTAGTAGGGATATCTACAGTACTTAAAGACAATCCCATGTTGAGTGTAAGGCGTTACTCAAGAGGAACAGAAGACCCTGTAAGAATCATAATTGATTCAAGAGCCAAAATCCCATTAAGCTCAAGGATAGTTAAATCATCAAAGAATATTCAGACCATCGTAGGTACTACACATAATGCATCTGCAAGGAAAATTAACTTGTTAAGGAAAGCAGGAGTGCAAGTATTATTTTCTGGAAAAAGAAAAGTAAATATCAAGAATCTATTTCAACAATTGGAAAATTTAGGCCTCAAGAGAATACTCGTTGAGGGTGGTGGAGAAATAAACTGGTCCGTTCTGAAAATAGGACTTGCCAACGAACTAGTCATTACAATATCGCCCGTAATTGTTGGTGGAAGAGATGCAAAAACACTGGTTGAAGGTGAGGGTATCGCAAACGTCACTAATGGTATTAAATTGAAATTAACAAAGACCGTGATAAATAATAAAAATGAAATTGTACTTTTCTATAAACTACGATGAAAGCTCGTCTTTTGAACTAATGTCTAACAATATCTGTTCTATTTTATACCTTAGTGCATTCTTCACCTTCTCGTTGTCTACCATGTTAAGAGAGTTTTTGCAGTTTGGACATTTGAAGAATAGTTCCATAGCATAGTCAAATTTAATCCTCGGACAATTCGCATTTCCACAATGGTAGAATTCGGAGGATTCTTCATATTCCAATCGTTTCTGTAGTCTATCCAAAATCTTCTTTTTCTGATTTTCAATAAAATTTTCTGCCTGATCTCTTTTTGCTCTCCATCGATAAACAAACCAACCCTTTTTTTCATCTTTGACTCTGATACCAGTGATTAATGCTTTACCAAACATATCGTACAATACTTTTCTTATTATGTTGATTCTCATACCAGTTGCGCCCGCTATTTCCTCGTCCGTAGCATCCTCAGTATTTAACAAAGCTCTAGCAACTTTATGATACTCTTCTCCACCAATTAGATTGGCTATCTTGACAAATGGATCTTCGCTTTCAGCTGAATGCATCCAAGTAATTATGCGGCTTTTTTAGTTATATATTTACCGTCAATTTCATATTCTTTGGTTCACAAATCCAGCTCGATGTGGATACTCAGTCAAAATGAAAGATAACTAGTCATTCTATAAATAATTTAGTCATAATCAAAAAAAATCATATACATATTCCAATTATAGGGATTGATTTAATATTAGTAATTTAATATCCAGCATCAAAATATAGAATATTTTCATTACAAGTTTGGCTCCTTTATGATTCTAAGCTCCCCGTTATCCATCAGATCTATTCCCATTATCTTCAATATTTTTTTGGCGTCCCCAAGGGATTCTCTTTGAAGAATATTTCTTGCCATTTTTAGCCGGTATTGTGGAGCCCAATGTTGGCCGATCTTATATTTGCCGCGAATTTGCTCTGGAACTACCTTGAGCACTGCAACTTCCCTGACTGATCCCATTTGGGAGGAAAGTGATTCATAACCTCCCTCCTTTTGATATTTTTGCATCAACGCGTTTAACGCCATTGCCTTTTCAGTAGTATTTTCAACTATAGACGCATTTCCTTTGATAACGACACTAACATACAATGTGTCTGCTTGTGATGCATCGGTGGGATGAAAATAATATGAAGGCAAGAAGCAAATATGAGAATCAACTTCAAAACCAACTTTTGAATTTCTTTTCATATTTTCTAGTTTTTCTCCAATTGGATGAGAGTGCATATAAATTGCTCCAGTACATTTAGTACCCGTTTGAGTATCATCTGAATCATTCTTTACGTATACAAAATTCATGGGTATTATCTGTGGATAACCATGTACGTCAATTGATGCAACCCTGCCAACGCTTTCTTCATTCAGAAAATTAATAATACTGACCATAGACTTGATTTCCAGTTTTGGTATTAGTTGCATATCTAGATCTGGACTTTAGTGATATAATTAAATTTCTAAATTTTGATAATTTATCTTCTCCACCTAACATATCTGTTCCGAAAATATTTTAATCATGGTCAATAACTTCAATTATGAAATCTAAAAAAACTGTTTTGGTAACTGGTTGTTCTTCTGGAATAGGACTTGCGACCTGTCATGTCCTGTCGCGTAACAACTTTATCACTTATGGAACGGTAAGAAATTTGTCAAAAGCAAGGAAGATTGAGGATTTGATTGATAGAGAAGGGCTTCCCCTGAAAATATTACACCTCGATGTAAACGACAATCAATCTATCAAACTAGCGGTAAAAAGAGTTTTGTCTGACACAGGAAGACTAGATGTATTAATAAATAATGCGGGATATGGAATGTTTGGTCCTATTGAAGAGATTACGACCCAAGAGGTTAAGAAGCAATTTGAAACTAATTTTTTTGGAACAATTAGAGTCATAAAGGCAATAGTTCCAATAATGAGGAAGCAAGGAAACGGTATTATTGTAAATATAAGTTCAATGGTTGGAAGATTTGGTGTTCCGCTTAACTTCGCTTATGTCTCAAGTAAGTTTGCTGTGGAAGGACTTTCTGAGTCTATAGCATTTGAGTTAGAGGAATTTGGAATTCGAGTTATAGTAATTGAGCCTGGAGTCGTCAAGTCAGATTTTTTTCAGAATGTTAGAGTTAAGGGCATGGATCCCAACTCTCCTTATTATAGGCTAATGAAAATGAGAGTTTCCTTCCTAGATAAAGCTATGAAAAATAGTGTGACTTCGAGTTACGACGTGGCTAGCATAATACTCGACGCATTGAATTCCAAAGATCCTAAATTTCGTTATGTTGTTGGAAATGATGCTACAAATTCTATTCGCATGAGAAACTCCTTATCAGATAGAAAATTTATAGAGTGGATAAGATCCGGCATTTTTCAGGGGAAAGGACTTTCAAAATAAGTATGCCAAATTATGCAGATTTTTCTACATTCTTGCGTACACTATTAATTACTGGATCAAGATATTTTGAAAATGATATAGATAAAAAGGAAATTCCGGAACCAAGTATCGCACCTCCTATGACGTCAAAAAAATAATGATCGCCGACATAAATCCTTGATAAACAAACGAGGGCTGCCTCTATTGTTAATAATGAGGAAAAAATAAGTTCCTTTTCCTTTCTATAAAGTATCATCAGAATCAATGCACCACTACTTACAATTGAGGCATGACCAGATGGATACGCAAAGTCTGTTTTTAGAGGAACATCAATTTCCTGTCTTTCTACTACCGGACGGGGCCTTTCAAAAAAATTCTTTAATAACGTATTTAATGGCATTATGATCAAAAATGAAATAATGATAATTACCGCGACTTTCTTCCCCTTCCAACCTGCAAAAAGACCGAGAAATGCAATCACTGCTGACCAGACTATCTCTCTACCATACATTGATAACAAAATCATAATTTCATCAATATTGCCAGAATGAGTATTATAGACGAGCGATGTGATTGGTTCATCCAATTTAATAACAGATGCATTTTGATATCCTAGCTTAGGGGAAAGTACAAAGCCCATAATTATGAATACAGCGATGCAAATAATGGCCGCGAGAATATACTTCAACGCTACTTGATAATATTAGATACAATATATTTCATGATATTGTATTTACTTTGTTCTTCTCTTAAACCGACCTGGTTCATAATGGGTTCTTATGTACTAGACATGCGTCAGAATGCACTTGAATAACAGTAAGCAAGGAAATATGGTCAACCATCTTGGTTTTTCTGATGTTTCTATATTTGAGTAATGAGATTATTACATT
>DASQWJ010000115.1:0-3470 GCA_035640315.1 Nitrososphaeraceae archaeon | reverse complement strand
GTCAATAAGATATGGAAAATTCAAGTTATTTTCATTCGAAAACTTGATCATGTTTTCAAAACCTTCATCTTGGTACGCAGGATCATTACTATTTATGCCAACGACTTGTAGTTGTGAATTGGTGAATTTTCTCTGTAAATCGACTAAATCACCAATGCGAGCTTTAACATACGGACAGTGATTGCAAATAAATACAATCAATAGGCACTTACTTTTGAAATCTTCAATTGAATGGAATTTGTCGTCAGTTCCCTTAAGTCTGAAAGAAGGAGCGTCATCATTTTTCCTTAATGTTTGACTAGATAATGTCTTTGCCATATTCATAATTTTTCGACATGCCTAATAAATTGTTCAATTTTCTAGTTTCGAAAATTATCATGAGCAAGGTATCTGAGCAAGGTATCTGATTATGATACGAAATGGGTCAATTAGATTTTCTTGCTCATTAAATTTATGCATATTACATTTGCACTATCAAAAATTATGTTAATTTCTTCTATTACAAATATATGATATTATCAATGGAAATGAATCAGTTCTAGGGAATTAACCATGTGACAATAGATAAATATTAATACAATATCATTTGTTTCAAAATTATTTGGAGGCTGAAAAGGTGATTAATCATACCAAAGACGAAACCTTGTTTGAAAAAATTTTAGTTGTAGGTTTGGGGCAATTGGGTCTTCCCGTTGCAAAATACGTAAAGGAAAAGGGCTTTGATGTTTATGGTTATGACAACAATCCTCTTGTCATGGAAAATGCTGAGAAGCAATATGGAATAAAAAAAGTAGACAATTTCAAAGATATTGATGTGTTTATGATATGCATATCTACCCACAGACAAGATGATATCTCCTCTCCGCAGATAGACGGACTAATGGCCATTACAAGGAAAATAGCTAAAGAAGCGACAAATGGAAAGCTTGTATCTATTGAAAGTACTATTCCCAGAGGCACAACACGCAAAATGTTTGAAATACTAGAGCATCGATTCCACGTGGTTCACGCGCCGCATAGATGGTTTGCACTTGAAGAAGATGTTCATGGTGTGAATCAGCTGAGAGTAATTGGAGGGGTCTGTGAGTGCTGTCTTCGAACAGGTATTAGATTTTATGATGGTGTCGATCATGCGGAAGAAAAACAAGACTTGGAATATTATAGTGGGAAGAAATCATATAAAAGCCTCGGAATTCCAATGTATTCTGTTTCAACCGTTGAAATTGCAGAACTATGCAAAATCGTTGAAAATGCCGACAGATACATGCAAATTGCATTTGCCGAAGATTTGTATATGTTCTGTAAAGCAAATAGCATTTCGTTCTCAGAATTAAGAGACGCAGTTAATACCAAATGGAATGTAAACATTTTAGAACCCCGAGATGGTATCGGAGGCCATTGTATTCCGAAAGATACACGCATGTTCTTGGAATCTTCTGAAATCAAGAGTAAAATATTGATAGCTGCGCAGGAGGTAGACAAGGATTATCGCAAATATATACAAGGTATGGTTAAGGGCATTAATCAAGTAAACCACTAACCTTTTTTGTTGTTCATAATTCAAATTATTGACGATTTTTTAAACAAATAATTTTTGAATCTAGTCACCAAATGATTTAGATTACTGAAACTCCAAATTTAATTTAAATATACATGATATTTGTGTATTAGCATGAGTTTTGATAAAGTTAGGAATACTCATAAAGAGAATCAGGACAAACCAGGTGAAAATACCACACCTACTATGTATCTGAATTTTTCCTTTTATAAAGTAGATTCTAAATGGAGATGGCTTAATGATATTGGAAAGGAAGAGGCAGCAAAAGAATTTTCATCACTAATCGAGGTTGCCAATACGAAAATGAAGGTTAGAACATATTCCACACTAGGCCTTAGAAAGGAATCAGATTTCATGATATGGGGCATCTCCGAGTCATTAGAAAAAATTCAAGTTCTGGCGTCAAAGGTCTACGGAACTGTGCTTGGAAAATACATTGAAGCTTCAGAAGTATATTTATCGACATCACGTCCGTCAGTTTATTCGAATCAAGTTACACCTAGTTACATGAAAAACGAAGAGCCTTTGAAATACAATATTGTGTATCCATTCATCAAGTCCAGAGAATGGTACCTTCTCCCATTCGATAAAAGGAGCGAAATGATGAAGGAGCACATTAACGTGGGTAAAAAATTCCCTCAAATACGATTGAATACATCTTATTCATTTGGAATAAGTGATCAAGACTTTATGCTGGCTTTTGAAACTGACAATTTAATGGATTTTCAGGATTTGATTATCAAACTTCGTGAAACACAGGTAAGCAAGCATGTTCTAAAAGATACACCAATGATAGTTTGCGTTCATAAGAATATCTTTGATATAATCAAGAGTTTTGGGTAGTAATGCTTGCTCTAAAAGAATGGTCTATTATCTGTAAGGCCTTGGAGGATGGCAATCAAACTATCTTGCTGAGGAAAGGAGGTATTTTGGAATACAAAAAAGGATTTGAGATAAGCCAGAAGTCATTTTTGCTATATCCTACATTGGAGCACCAGGCTGCAGAATATTTGCAACCAAAATATTTGCAATCGTACCAATTATTTTTAACCGAAAACAAGTCTGAAGAAATTCAAAATAATACAAATATTTTAAAAAGCATTGCACGAATCGAGGCGATTCAAGAATTTCATGATCATCAGAAACTGCCCGAATTGGAAAAGTATCATATATGGAATGAAAAGTACGTTAACATGAGAATGAACTATAATCCAAAAAAGCCAATGAATGCACTTTTGCTTAGGATTTACAAGCTGCCTCAACCCATTTCAATAAACGTAAATCCTGAATGGGCAGGATGCAAGTCTTGGATTGATATTGATATGTCTGAAAAATATGGAAATCAATTTGGGAGCATTCCTGAAATGTTATACCAAAGTGAGCCAGTCATAAAAGACAAAGAATTTCAAAAAATATTTAACAATTTTATGGAGATATGGAATTGAAATATCGAAGATTAGGCAAAAGTGGTATCAAAGTAAGCGAAATTGGATTTGGAGCATGGACTATAGGTCTGAATTGGTGGGGAAAGAAGATTGAAGATGATGAAGCAATCAGGATGTTAAAAAGAGCTTATGATTTAGGAATCAACTTTTACGATACAGGTGATATCTATGGGAAAGGAAAAAGTGAGAAGCTAATAGGCATTGCATTTAAGGATATGAGAGGCGAAATAGTTTATTCTACAAAATGGGGATATGATATGTATAATGCTGAACAAATTGGGCATAATGAGTTACCACAGAAACATAACACTGAATATTTGCAATATGCACTAAACCAGAGTTTAGATAGACTTCAGACAGACTATATCGATGTGTATAGCCTACACAATCCAAAAATGCAGGCTGTTACAGATAAAGAATTGTTCAATTATTTGGAAACACTCGTTACCAATGGAAAGATTAAAAGT
>DASQWJ010000114.1:0-5912 GCA_035640315.1 Nitrososphaeraceae archaeon | reverse complement strand
ATCGAACAGAACCGACAATACCGATAAATATCCGTTTGAAAATTTCTACTTGTAGCTCGTGAATTAGCCCGGTCGAATCTACATGATTGTGTAGATGCCGAATCTAGCGGTCAAACTCCACAGGAGGGCTATGGATTTCAGGCTCTGGATCTACATGAAAAGATACCTGAGGACAGCAGTTCGAATCTGCTCCGGGCTACTCTTTTTAACCTAAACCTGAGGTCCAAATTTAGTCAGGTATTCGGTCTCTTTACCGAATCTCCTGAAATTTTCTATAAACAAATTTGCCAATCTTTTGGCTGCAATAATGTATTGGTCTCTATTAGACCAGGAATTAATGGGATCTAAAATTTTTGTCGGGATGTCAGGACATGAGACTGGAATTTCTAGATTGAAAATATCATCGTGTTTATATTGCACACTTTGAAGGTCACCGCTAATGGATGCGGATACCATTGCTCTAGTATATTTTAGATCCATTCTCTTGCCTATTCCGTATGGTCCGCCAGTCCAACCGGTATTAATCAAATAAACACTTGTGTTGTATTTTGAAATCCTTTCTTCAAGCATTTTGGCGTATTGGATTGAGTGTAATGGCATAAAGGGAGCTCCAAAACATTGTGAAAATGTTTCTTTGGGTTCAGTAATTCCTCTTTCCGTACCAGCCAGCTTGCTTGTATAACCTGAAATAAAATGATACATCGCTCCCTCCTTTGTTAATTTCGCAATCGGAGGCATCACACCAAATGCATCAGCAGTTAGAAATATTATGACTTTGGGATGGGTGGCCACTGAAGGTATTACTGCCCCGGGGATAAGTTCTAAAGGATAAACAACTCTTGTATTTTCGGTCAAATAGCTGTCCTCAAAATTAGGTTCCCGCGTTTGTTCGTCAACGATTACGTTCTCCATCACAGAACCAAATTTTATTGCATTCCATATTTGTGGTTCATGCTCTTTTTTTAAATTGATACACTTTGCATAGCATCCGCCTTCAAAATTAAAAATCCCTCTATCAGACCATCCGTGCTCGTCATCCCCTATCAATCGCCTGTCTGGATCGGCTGATAAAGTTGTTTTACCTGTACCTGATAATCCAAAGAATAAAGCAGTTTCACCATTCCTGCCCATATTGGCAGAACAATGCATTGGAAAGATACCCCGCTTTGGTAGAAGAAAATTCATAACAGAAAACATTGCCTTCTTAATTTCTCCAGCATAAGAGGTATAACCTATCAAGACCATTTTCTTGGAGAAATTCATTATAATGAATGTGCTACTTTTGGTTCCATCAATTTCAGGCAGAGAAGCAAAATCATTTACAAAGAATAAAGTAAACTCAGGCTTATGATTATCAAGTTCTTCAGGAGTTGGTCGAACAAATATCTGCGATGCAAAAATACTATGCCATGCGTTATCAGTAAAAACCCTAATTGGCAGACGACTCTCGGGATCTGCTCCAACAAACCCGTCAAAAATAAAAAAATCCTTCCCAGATACGTGTTGCTTCATCCTTTCAAATATCTGATCAAACTTTTCTGTAGGAATTGGATGATTGACTTTCCCCCAATCCACAAGGTCATGAGTTAATTCATCATCGACAATGAATTTATCATCAGGGGAGCGACCGGTAAATTTACCAGTCTTGACAGACAATGCACCAGAGTTTGATAATAATCCTTCATTTCTTTGAATTGCAATTTCGATGAGAGTTGCAATTGGCAGGTTCCTCTCGATTTTTCCGAAATCAATATTCATCTTCTGAAGTTGCAGAAGATAGCTCTTTGGATGACCATTATCTTCCTCATTCATTGATACGATGTTAGGTCCACAAAGGGTATTTAATTTATTTCATGTTGCCTATAGAAAAGATGAACTGAATAGCTGATAAAAGAGGATATAGATGATTGGTGCAAATCAGATGATGATGCACCAATCAATTGCGTTGTTACGTCTATCTCCTAGAATAGACGATAAGTATCATGTCTCTGCCAAGGTGTTTAAACTTTGTGAAAATTATTCTCTAAAACATGTTTGCAAATCGAGTACTAATCCTATATTTCGAACAAGCAAAAATTAACGGATTAAGCATATAGATTTAAAGCTTCGAGTTACACGAGCTTTGCAAACTTTGCAGAAACCTCTGACGCTACGAACAGGAGAGGACACGTTTACAAATTTTCTTGTTTTGGAACTAGATTGTTCTATTCCACTTCACTCTGAGGTCGCAGCAATGAAGAAAATAAGCATATCGCAAAGTAGTATGACATCTTCTCATGCACTAAAGATATCAAATTAAGTATTTGTCTGTTTAATTGAACAGTGTCGTTACTAGATATTGATAAAGTATTGACAAAGTATAGAATTTAAAATATTAGAAATAATAACCTATCAAGATCCAGACAAAGATTAAGATATTGTCTATTTCTCTTTTGAAAATTCTAACTAAGGTTTTTAATTTAATTGAAAACAGTTATTATGTAATACCCATGTTTTATATTTTCTAGAATAATAAGATCCATTATCAGCTTCACCTAGCGCATAATTATGATTTTCTTGCCGCTCTAATATTCGAAGAAGTTTGAGTACAGCTCTATCTTCTACCAAATATTTCATAATTCTCTCTACTTCTCTATCCATCTATTTTCTTTACCTATTGCAAATGATAATTCAGCTATTACTTATATATGGTAACCAACATTCTTAATATAAAATTCCACGTACTTATCTAAAAGAAAATTAAGTAAAATAAAAGATGAATAACAAAACTCTTCTCAATTGGTCAGGTATTTAAATCTCAAGTATTAATGAGAGTGTAATGTGAAATATTTTAAAATTTCAAAATTCATAAAACAATAGATATAAATTAACTTTTTAGAGTAGAATTCATGTGAACTCTTTTAAAGAGGCTGACTCAATTGGTCGTTTATCTCATAGACATTTTCGATTACATCTTATAATTCCACTCCTATTTTTGGTTGTTTTGAGCTTTATTTCTGTGAATTCTTATGCACAAACAGGAGCAGTCGACGATACGTTATTGCCCAAACTGTTTGACAGAGTAAAGAATTCAGTCGTACAGATAACGGTGTCTAACCAAGACCCCCGTTCTTCTGCCCTTGGATCAGGTTTTATTTTTGACACGGCTGGTCATATCATCACAAATGACCACGTGGTTCGCAATAGATCATTTAATGATACTAATACAAACAATGTTACAGTCACATTTCTAGATGAAAGATCATTTAAGGCAAAAATAGTAGGTAGTGATCCGTTCTCCGATCTGGCTGTCTTACAAATCGAAGATCCCAAAAATCAAACAATGATTCCTCTGGTTCTCAGTAATTCTTCTGATGTTAAAATAGGCGAGCATGTCATTGCCATAGGGAATCCATTTGGACTTTCTGGTTCAATGACAGAGGGAATAGTTAGCGGATTAGGAAGGGTCATTCCATCCCAGAATCCAGAAGGCCCACAAGGTCCTGAAATAGTGCCTGATGAAGGAGCAACGCTTGTTCCTCCAACTTCATTTTCCATTCCCGAAATAATCCAGACAGATGCGGCAATTAATCCCGGAAATTCTGGAGGGCCATTACTCAATTTGAGGGGTCAAGTAATTGGGATTAATAGCGCCATTTTTTCATTGACTGGTGAATATTCTGGTGTGGGATTTGCCATACCTGCAAGTACTCTACAAAGAGTACTGCCCATATTGATATCAGAGCACACATACAAACACCCATGGATTGGAATCTCAGGTGTTGATGTTAATGAACAGATCGCCTCAGTCATGAAGCTTAGTTCGAGTAAGGGATTTCTTGTGATTGATACCAGTCCTGGCGGACCAGCATCCAAAGCTGGGATTCAAGGCGGAAACAAACTGGTGGAAATTAATGGCAGAAAGACCAATTTGTTTGGGGATGTCATTGTCAAGATTGATAATCAAAACGTTTCCAAGATTGATGATATATTAGTATATTTGGAACAACAAAAGAAAGTAGGGCAGGGTGTCAATTTGACTGTAGTAAGAGATGGTAAACTCCAAACAATAAATGTGGTACTGGCTGAAAGACCATTAAGACTCAATGAAGAACCATTGTGGTTGGGTATTGACGGTATTGATATGGATCAGGATATTGCTTCACAACTAAATGTTAATCAGAGCACAGGAATCTTGGTAGTTGGAATTATTTCGGATGGACCAGCAGACAAGGCAGGAATGAAAGGTGGCTATAGGATTACAGAAATCAATGGAACACAAGTAGAACTGGGTGGAGATATTATTATTTCTGCAGACAAGCAACAAATAGATAACTTGAGAGACATGTCAACATATATAGCAAACAACAAGATTGATGGAGATACTATAAGTCTTGGCGTCATTCGAGACGGAAAGCCATTGGAAGTTCAAGTTACTTTAGAAATAAGGCCAGCTGACGCAAAATAGGAATTTTCAGTAGGATATGACATAGTAATTAATTGTTCATTCAGGCTACTGATAATTAGTTAGAATTAGTGAATTCCTTAAAGCCATTTTTGAAGTCTGCGTTTGTTTTATGCAAGAGTTCTGTGAATTTGTTATCTCTTGCAAGAGTTTCCTTCATAGTGCTTTCTATCTCATAATATGCAACATCTGAATCACCAGATTCCGATTTTGGAGTATGAGTGAGAATATTTGAATCAGAGTACGTTATCAGAATCCTTAACGCTAGTAATTTTGCGTTTAATTCTAATTCAAAGAGTAAACTATTCATCATTTTGTTTTTGTGTTCCTCATCAGAGTTCTGTGTATCTTCCAACCAATTCAATGTTATCCTACAACATTGTCTAAGATAATTAGTAATGAGTGAAAAGAATCTCCCTGTACTGGTCGATATTGTGTCTACTTCAAAGTACTGATACAATAGAGCTTTCAGAATAGGATCGTCGCTATACTTTTTCAAAAGACTTGGAGGATATGTTCTGGTTTCGTTAAGGACGTAGAATAATCCGATACTTGTTAATTGATATTTTCTCATGCCTCTTAATATCAATCCTCTTTTTTCGGAAAGAAGTTTGAGCCCCAGCAATCTTGACATCGCCGAACTGTCACCGATTTGATTCTTGTCTCTTAACTTCAGATAAGATCCTATTTGCGCAGAAAGATCGACATTGTTTATCACTTTAAATAAAATTGACTTTTCCTCACTTCCTACTTCTTTTTTTTCATAATCATATAATATGGAAAGGTAGTTAGTGTAATCCATGTTGTATATACAGTATTAGCATAACCAAATTAATTGGATTTAAATTCTTCATTTTACGATTTACGGGACAGAAATTCGCATAATTCCGAGGTACTTTTGATTCATATTGAAAACAGGATAATACTACATTTAAAAAGCTCTCCATTTGTCTAAGTCGTAGGGGCCATCGTCTAGCTTGGTCAAGGATACCAACTCGAATGATTTAATTATATTTCTTCGAGGTGTTGGCCTGGGGCGCTGGCGGTCGTGGGTTCAAATCCCACTGGCCCCATCTCATAACTGGGACCAAGCAGATATGAACCCACCAAACCACTTTATATCGCAATTCATTCTATCAAAATCCAAATGATTGCTTTAACTGTTATACGGAATTTCAACCAGCATTTTCAAAGCCATATGCCCAAATTGTGGTTTTTGTTACTGGTGTAGAGATTTCACATGTTTTCATTATAATGTAAGTAAGGGCACGCAAGGGAGACAACAATGTTCTTATTAATGGAATCCAAATGAGAAATTAAAATAATTTTCAGTTTTCGTTAATTGCGTTCTAACAGCAACATCATTCGAAACTGCGAATAGTAGATTGAAGAGAAGAAGGACTTACATTCATCAATTAAGCAGAATTATTTCGCCGTTTATTAACTTCATGAGAAAATACAAATAGTT
>DASQWJ010000113.1:0-2525 GCA_035640315.1 Nitrososphaeraceae archaeon | reverse complement strand
GCCTTTACCAAGTGGGTACCCCAACCAAGTAAAATTACACGTTCGATAGTCGATAATATCGTGGAAGCAGCAACACGTAGAATGGATGTACCAATTGTGGATTTACTTCAATTTCACTGGTGGGATTACAATAATCCATATTACATGGATGCTCTAAAATTTTTATCAGACCTGAAGGATAAACGAAGCATCAGACATCTGGGTTTAACTAATTTTGATACCGACCATGTGCAGATGATTACTGATTCAGGGATTACAATTGCGTCAAACCAGATACAATATTCAATTATCGATAGAAGGCCAGAAGTTAAGATGATACCGTTTTGTAGCAAACATAATATCAGTTTACTCACATATGGAACCCTTTGTGGAGGATTATTGTCTGAAAAATATTTAGAAAAACCTGAACCATCCATAACGGATCTATATACACTAAGTTTGCAAAAATACAAGAAAATGATAGACAAATGGGGAGATTGGAGTTTATTTCAAAGACTTTTGATGGTTTTGAACGACATTGCAAAGAAACATGAAGTAAGTATTTCAAATGTTGCTACTTGCTACATTCTATCCAAAATCACGGTTGCTGGTGTTATTATTGGTGCTAGACTCGGAATAGCTGACCACATTGATGATAACAATAATGTTTTCAACTTCAATTTAGATGACTCGGATCTAGAATCGATAGATGAAATAAGTAAAAATGCCAATAATCTCTATGAGATCATTGGAGATTGTGGTGAAGAATACAGATAGATGATTTATTGCTCATATAATGGACATTGATGCCTATTCCATTTTTAATGCTACTATTGGTAGTAACCTTGATGCTTTCAATGCAGGAAACAAACCTGCCAAAAGGCTAAGTGCAGTTGAAATTAACCAGACCCTTGTCATATCAACTATCAGAAAAATGGGAGCTATTTGCGAATTGGATCCTCCATCGTTACCACCGAATCCTGCACTCAATACATAAGCACCGACAATCCCTCCTAGTATCCCGCATGTGGCCCCGAATATTCCAATCATTAATGCCTCTGTCAAAAACAGTGCAAGAATATGTCTACCTTTAGCACCGATTGCTTTCATGGTTCCAATTTCCCTTGTCCGTTCAATGACTGAAGTATACAGCGTGGTAATGATTCCAACCGCACCAACAACTAAAGACACAATTGCTATACTCAAAAGAAATGCGCTGATTCCTCCAGTAAATTCTTGCACAGTTTTTATGATTGCCTTAACCGTTGTTATTCCGATATCGTTACCATACAACTTTCTAATTTCTTGCTCTATTGTGTCCACGTAAATTCCAGATCTGGCCACCACAATTAATGAGTCAAATTTTCCAGATTTGTGAAACAGCGCGTTCCCCACATCTGTGTCGATTATGGCTGAATTATCAATATTTGGATTTCCGGTTTGTTTTATTATTCCCCTTACAACAAAACTCTTCGATTCTTCTTCCCTCTTTCCAGTTGTGGGATCGACAAAAGTGTACGTGGCCTTCACAGTTTGAAACAATTTTAAGAATGGGGCTGGCTCACCGGGTGGGTTTGCCAAATCATTGGAAATGATGATGGCCGATGGATCATTTGGCTGTACAGAAGATCCCTCAACAAATTCTATCGTCGGAGAAAGCACCGTTAGTTTCTGAGGATCCATTGAGAATACTTGATACTCCTTTGAATCTCCTTGAGATTGCAAAATAACCTGAGCTTGATATGATGGAATTACATCATCTACAAACGGTAAGGATTTTAATCTATTTTCAACTGCTGCATTTAATGTAATTTTTGGAGTTGGTGGTGGACCAACTACCGGTCCTCCTCCTCCTTGTTGCACCTGGGCGGGATTTATAAAAATAATATTGGCAGCTAGATTACTTAGCTGTTTATTGAAAAAACCGCCAAATCCTGCACTGATACCTCCAACGGCCACCATAAGACTACTTCCGACCATGACCATTATTATTGTCAGTATAGATTTGGTTTTTCTTTCTTTCAATGCATCAAAAGATAAAATAAAAATTTCCTTAATATTCATAATACAGACAACTCGTTACTTTTTCTGGTAATTCTCCTTAAAATTTGATCCTTCTTCACCTAACAGCGATTCAATCTCCTCACTATTACCTTTGTCATTTGCATTTTCATTACCAGAATCTACATCATCATGCATCGATTCGATGTTATTATTGCCTGTTTTCCTTTTAGATCTAAACCTTCTAACAATGAGCATACCGACTATTCCTACTATGGCTAATATAATGAAGAGTAGTAGCGAATCATAATTACCTAAAAATCCCTGACCATTGTTAGTTGTGTGGATAGGAGAAATAAACTCTACAGTACCATTATTAATAACAGTGTAACTATTTCTCAGGTCATCACTATATGTTACTTTTAATGATACAGGGTAAATTCCAGAGGATGTGTTATTATTCATTGCCAAGGGAATACTAAACGGTAGAGGAGAATTCTCCTCCAAGTCTCCAAGATATTGAGGAAAGGAAGAGGCAGGTCTGA
>DASQWJ010000112.1:0-2972 GCA_035640315.1 Nitrososphaeraceae archaeon | reverse complement strand
ATCGGAAACAATTCGTAGGTTGGTTTATCGATATGGATCATGAAGTGCTTGATAGTTTTGATTTTCTTACACAATAATGATGCGAGCGCCATATCGCGGAAATGAAGGTTTTATGCAGGGATCAGAAACTATTTCGATATTAATGTTTATTTCTTTCAACTTATTCATTCTTCTTACTATCTTTACTTTTCTGAATAATTTGATAGTATACGCAGCCATCATTTCGTGCGATCCTGCAGGCCCCCACTTGGATACTTGTAATGGAACAGAAGGAAAAGATCAGATGAAAGGACATTCTGAAGGAAGTTTGATGTATGGTCTTGGTGGTGATGATCAAATAAGTGGCGGTTCTGGTAATGATGCGTTACATGGAGACCTAGGTAATGACCAATTGACTGGTGGTGATGGAGACGACATTCTATTCGGTTCTCCAGGAGCAGATTCTTTCATATGCGGTCGTGGAAATGATCAGGTAGTTAATTTTAATGAATCAGAGGGTGACACCAAGTCTGATGACTGTGAGAGTCTTTGGCCCTAACGGTCCAATCCAAGCATACAGATCTGCTCGATAAAACACTATACGTATGTCATGGAGTTACCGAAATGAAAGTCATAGATATAATTCCAGATAAGAGATTTAAACAGAAAATTTAGGGAACCAAGTAGCAGTATCAAGAATCAGAATTTTTTAATATATGATTTTTCCCCGAAAACTTAATTATTATATCTACCAGAAGAACGTTAATGAATAAGAACAAAACTATTGGAATGATAATAGTATTGTCCGTTGCAATGC
The DNA here is from genome assembly GCA_035640315.1 of Nitrososphaeraceae archaeon. Classification (GTDB taxonomy): domain Archaea; phylum Thermoproteota; class Nitrososphaeria; order Nitrososphaerales; family Nitrososphaeraceae; genus TA-21. The sequence goes on along the minus strand of DASQWJ010000112.1, from coordinate 2,176 downwards.
TTGGATTAACGATAGTGAATTCGTATGGCGCAAAAAGCGTCAATGCGGCAAAACCGGATTTTTTGTGGTGTTATTCTACCCCGGTTAGCCCGAATGGGTCCCTATGCTCCATTGGCCATGAGGAATGTAGTATGCTTCAGTCAGCAGACGATGATGCAAAAAGTGACTGTGTCAAAAAGAAGAACGGTTCCTAAGAAATCATAATTGCAATGACTGATATACAGTCTTCCTTCCTTTTTTTAATTTAGAAATGGCACTTCATTGCAATAAATTACAAACTATCATTAATACTACTAATGTTCAATTTCAATGGCTCCATCTTTTATTTCGTTAACTCCGATAACCAATGATGATGTTGGAGGTAACTCCAATGAGTTGCCAGTAGGGTTTTGAATGGCAATATCTGTGATGTTTCCAACAGTCGTTCCCGCAGGACTGTGAGCGACCCATGAATCAGGCTCAAGGTCAGCATGGTAGATACATAGTTTACCAGCAGTAGATAACTCTTCCACTAAATGGAGTTGAATAGTCTGTAATCTAGGTGCTTGACCAACTAAAATGTTAAGTAGAGGCTGAAAACTATCGTTACAAGGAATCTTTGTTGCAATATGACCATTAACGATCAGATAGGGACTAGAATCATAAAGATGAATGTAGTCTCCCGAAGGGATTTTCTGTCCTGACAGAAGAATTGTTTCAGAATCACGAACAACATGACTCGATTTATACAATGATTGGTCAAGGGAATCGACATTAACATTATCTTCAAATACAAAAGATGTAGCAGGTGTAACAAAAACTGAGGTTACCAATACCGTCAACGCCAAAGTCAATAAAGCAACAAAAAAAGTAACGACCATTTTCAATTTTAGACATTCTATCGATATCAGAACAGATATATACACAATAAGAATCAAAGATATTTAATAAACTTCAAAAGGAACCAATGAAGAAAAAATCTAGATCTATGTTAGGTATAAAAATTAGTTATCCGCACTCAATAATATTTTACTTTTCAATCACACACACTCAATACTTTGCCAAATCATTCAAGACCATACATTACTTTGTAAATCTGAAGTTGCTTACTATTTGCTCAAAATCATTCAGATATTTTAGGTAATTATTCTCATTGGCGATATAATATAAATAATAAGGTTGATTGTGGTGCACTACCAGGTATGCTATCGAATTTATATTTCCAGTAAGGTTTTTCATAGGACTATATTTCCCGACTTCTGTTCCATTTATTAGTATCTTAGTTGCTCTCTCTCCACCTAATGTTGCATTTCCAAACTCTGGATCATAGTTTTGTTGAGCAGAATTTAAAAAATATCTAGAATATTTCTCAAGTGAATTGTTTGTGGGACGGTAGTCAAGGTCCCGGCCGAATTCAATCAGAACACCTTTTTCTGCTAAGTTAAGCAGGCTTTTTGAAGCATCATCATCTACTAGTCCAGTTAATTCATTCGGGACAAGTAATAAACTATCGTTGGCTGCAAAATCTTGCTTATAAACCCATGAATTGGGCAATTGAACTGAGAAATATTGCGTCTCTGCTCTACTTTCGCCGTAAACTGAACCAACTAGCAATAGGAAAAACATAACAGCCATAATGATGCTTATCGATGCTGTTTTTGTATCCAGAGTTAGTAAATCTCTGTTAGCAGTAACCACATTCATATATATTCAGATGAAATATTGTTGTTTACAAATGTTTCCAATTTTCTAAACATGAATCCCTTTCCCGATTTTTTGCTTTAGTTGTTATTACCTCGAGATTAATTTTCTGCCGGAACTTTTTAACTAGTAATTCCAAGGCTTCTTGCAATCCAGCCCTTCCATCAGATTTTTGACATTTTGAAGCATTTTGTCCATGTATCCAACTCCCGACTGTTGCTCTTCTTTTGTTAGTCCCTCAATAGGACTTAATTCAAGAACCTTTCCACCAGGAATCTCCTGTGCTATTGCAGCTGCATGTCGAGGATCTATTAGCTCTTCGGAGTAAATTATATTCAATTGAAGCCTTTTTGCAGTATTAATAATCTCGGTTAGTTGCTGCCGGGTTATCTCTGCTTCAGGTGAGGTATTCGTGACACTGTGTTGAGTTAGACCGTATCGTTTCGCAAAATAAGAAAATGCGCTATGAAAGGAGATGAAGTCTTTTTTCTCACAT
>DASQWJ010000111.1:0-11652 GCA_035640315.1 Nitrososphaeraceae archaeon | reverse complement strand
CACCTATAATTGCTCCAACTATGATCCCTAAATAAGTACTAGACGCATTTGTCATGTCCAAACAGGTTGGAGATAATTCCGGTATGCAGCCCCAGGTTTGAGTCATAAACCACATGATTTTAGATTAAAAGAATGCCTATTTTACTATTTTTTTATTGGATTGACATGTAATAGTTATTCAAATAATGAATTCGAACTATCTACCACTACCTGGTAAACCGATTCCTTTTAATGGAGTACGATAATCTGTAGTTAGGTTAATCCCTTCCTCTGTAGTTATTCTAATCATTTCCACATTTGTTTCTGGTTTTGGATAAAAGAAAAATGATTGACCCGGCGCAAGATTGTCTAAATGCTGGAGGTCGTTTTTGCCTAAGAATACACTAATGTTTGTGAGCGCATTAAATCCTATATTATTAATCCTCACTCTATAGTAGGTACCAGCTATATCTGTTGTATCTTTTGTGGCATCAACCTCTAGTGCGTATGGAACTCGGGATTCTTGTTTTACGATAAGAAAAATTAGCGCTGCTGTTAATATTACTCCTACTAAAGAATAGTAAAGGTAAACTCTTCTCATAATGAATTCAAAGAATATGTAGTTTATTAAATTAATTCGGAATCAGAACGTGGATGTTGGATGGGGAGCTTGTACTCTATCGCAAATAGGCCCAGAATTCTAGGATAGGCATTTAATGCTTAAAAATAGCATATTCAAAGAAATAATATTGCTAGATATAGGTTCTTTTGATATACCTAATTGGATTGCTACAATTATTGAATTAGGAATAGGTATTGTATTAGCCATTGTGGTGTTTAGACTTCAAGCCAAAACATCAAAGTTAGCAGAAGATCTTCTTTCGAAAATCTCATTAATGACATCCAGGGTGGATTCATTGTTAGAACAAAAAAGAGTGGATGAACAGTCGAAAAAAGCATTCGAATGTAAAAGAATCATTGATCATTTGGAATATATTCGGAAAAAAGAACTGGAGTTAAAAGAATATTTAACTGAGTATATCTCTGGAGATACAACAAGCGAACAGTTGCAGTATTTTATCAAGCAGAATTTCATGCCCATAGCCAATTATAGAATTCGTGAGATAGAAGATGCTACAAGGCAACTAGGCGACAAATTAAGTGACAATAAGTTGAGATTGGATTTTTTGTCGTATATTGAAGCATTCTTAAATCTTAGCGAAACAGTAGTAGTAGATAGTAAACAACAAAATGAAGACGATCTTGAAAGTTTTATAATTTCAATAAATCTTCAACTAAGAAGAGTTGAAGAATTCCTAACAAGATTTCGCAATGAAATTAAGTAGAACCACGATTCTTCCAAGTAGATTTATCATTTATTTGTCCAATCTTTCAATAATTTCGGATGTCAGTTTTATTACTTGACTGAATAACGTTTAAGAAATTGAAAATTTCTTGAAGTTTTTTATTTACACGTTGACTTTAGGACTCTTTAGAATCCAAATTCGTAAATTATCGGAATCGGACCTTAGAATTTGAATTGAAATTAGATCTCATGAATTAGATCTTTGAGATTCCTCTTTGGCTTTGGTACCAGCATTTTTATTGGATATCCCACACAAAGAATTGATGATGGAAAAAGATTAGTACCAAGCACTTCTCTAATCCGATTTTCATCCAACATCCCTATCCAAATTGAGCTTAAACCCAAGGCGTGCGCAGCTAATTGCGAATAAGCAGCTGCAAGTGTTGCATCTTGTTGCGAGAATTTTCTGATCGTATCCGCAGGAAAATTTAATTTCACCCTCTCAGGGTTCATGCAAAATACAAGTACTACTGGGGCGTTTACATAAGGTTGATTATTGGCGGCCTTCACTAGCCTACTCTTAACTTCTTCATTCTTTATATGAAATATTTCAAAACCTTGGAATCCACCTGCAGTAGGTGCTGTATCTGCAGCTGCAAAAATCATATCAAGCTTCCATTCCTCAACATCTCTATTTTCAAATTTTCTCTGCGATCTTCTATTAAGCATAACATTGAAGATATTCGTTTGTACAATGTCTTCTACGTCATGGATTTGGATTTCTTCTTTTGGATAAAGCAGTTGTGTATTCTTATCGGTAAACATCCTTGCAAAAATATCGTTCGGAAAGGACACATACTTGTAATAACATTCAAGTTATTAAAATGGATCCGTTCAAAACACAATGATATTCAATTATGTTTAGTAACTGATTTCAACTTCAATAGATTTGCTTTTGAATTAAATGTTTATAAAGTATCCCTAGATTACCACTAACTGGTCAAGAATGGTTGGGAAGAAACCAAGAACTCCAATTCAACCAAAAACTCTGAGATTTGTCGATAAGGATACTTCAAATATTCAAGGTATTATCGAGACCATGCAAAATAGTCTGTTTGATATTACAAATGAAATAGCGAAGGTGCAACCACGATACGCTCAATCGTTTTCAAATTTTCAAGCTGAATATATTGAGGCAACTAAGATGGTAATTCAGACCATATCTAATTTTCAAAGTTCTCTTGTCAAATTTAGTTGGATAAACTTTGATAACAGATTCTCATTTTATACAGACCAAATTAAAATCCATGTCACTACGCTGACAGAAAATATTATCAAAACGTTTAATATTTGGAATCAAATTACTCTTGATTCAATTGATATTTCAAAGGAGAACCTAAGAATTTATACCGAAGCTATGACATCAATGGATACCCATAATAGAGATTAATAGATCTCACATATATCTACTAGATTATCCTGACAGTTCAATTTATTGGAATTGATTCTTCTAATTGGGACAAGTCGATTCTATAGTAATCGATCATAGCAGCGTCGTACTGTTGAACTATCTCAATTGGCTCTCCCTTATTCCTTCTATTGGTAATTAGTTCCCTTTGAGAGTAACTTGTAACGTAAGAATAACCACGTCTTCTTGCTTCTTTTAGAAACTCCGTTCTAAGCATATGACCTCCTTTTTCTCCCAGATATCCAGTTCTAATTGCAATCCATTCCATAAAAATTGAATTCATTTTTCCCAAATTCTGGTCATTGGTGCCACGTCTTAGGGATTCCATATGCACTGAATTCATTTTTCCCAAATTCTCCTCATACAAACCACGTTTGGGTTTGTGTTTTTCCAGGGGACCACCTTTTACATACCCAACAATTTCTCCCATTTTACTGTTAATTCTAAGCGTGATAAGTATCGTACTTGGATCGTCAAGTGATTTTCGAAAGTCTCTATCATAAAGATTTGTGGGAGAGCAATATTCATAGCGTATCTTCATAATCGTATCAAACATATCTTTAGTCGTCTTATTCTTCACATCAATATTGTTTTCTAATGACGTTACCAAATTGATTTCATTCTTTCTTAGCGATGACTTTATCTCAAGTTCCTTTTCCCAATCTTCTCTAAAACCTTCAACGTTATCAAAGAAATTTTTCCTGAACGCAATCGGTAGACTGTGTATTACTTTCTCAAAAGTCTCTTTATCATCTTTTTGCTTAAGACCGCTGAAGAATTCAACAGACTTTTCATTAATGACTTGAGAATGCCATCCAATACCTCGAGCATTACGCCGTGCGAGTTCCTTAGCATAACTAAAATCACCCAAACAATATCCTGCTATACGATCACAAATAGACAAGTACAACCCGAGCTTTTCATAATGATTTCTTCTGTTAGTATCATCTTGTTGAATACCCGATAAGGAAAATAGTTCGTGCATTCTTTTCAGTGCATGATCCTTTTGTGTTCCTGTAAAAGGATATGTTGTTCTATGTATTAGCGCAATGACAATGTTTAAATCTATACCAAACGAGTGGATAAGTTTTCCCAGTTTTTCATCGTTCCTAATAAAGAGTTCAATATTGTCTTCGTTTGGTTTTTCAAATTCCTTTCTTGGATCAAAATCATGAAAGAGTGCTGCAACAAAAAGATTCTTAATGTCTTTATCAGGAATTTTATTTTCTGCTTTTTGATTTACAGCTGATAACAATGAAACAAAAGCAACTTCAAGATTATGATTGATAGTATGATAGCCCGGATAATCCGATCCTAACCCATGCTTAGAAAATTCGGATACTGCATGCCTAATAATTTTTGATGTTGCCTTTTTATCAAAATTCATTTTTGCAGCTACTTCCAAAATTTTGTCTTTATGTGATGCCTCTTTTGTAAGACCGATATTATATCGAGTCCACCATGGAAATAATCTAATCCTTTTATAATATTCATACCACCAGGGAAATGTCTTGCTAGGAGTAATATGATGAATTTCATTTCTTGCGAATTGATCATTTTCATCTGTCATCAATGAGCGGGCACCTCACATAGAGAATACGACTAAATATAAAAACTTATTACATAAGTTAATTTGAAGCTAGGAAATACAATAAATCCCATATTTGTTATAATAAATTGTCAAAAAAAAATCAAACTTTTATGTATTTTTTACTGTGAAGAAGCGCGTGATTTAGCCTTTAAATAGTCTATACACGTTCAATTAATTCTCCCAACCCTACTAATACAGCTTGAGATTACTCTAATGAGACATTATCAAACCTTAGTATTCATATAAGCAGTTATCGTTTTGGAAAAATTTTCATGCACTACTTTACAGTAATTAGCAAGACTGTCAAATTCGGATTTTTTTCCATCTAAAATATCAGCTAAAGTAACTCCAACTTCCTTCATTTCAGATCCATAATCCTTCGTCCATTCATGAATCATCTGGGATGTTACTTCTAGATGAAACAATATTCCGATACAGCTACCTAGTTTAAATGCCTGTGGATATAAATTAGACGAGGCCAATAGTACTGCTGAACTTGGTAGTACAAAATGCATCCCCATGCCATTGGAAAGCTTTTATGTTATTATTGCTTATTCCTTTAAAGATATCGTTCCTTCCTTCGTTATTGATTACAACATCAAACCACCCAATTTCTTTCTGTTTACCTTTATAAACTCTACCACCTAATGCTTCAGCAATCAATTGCGAACCCAAGCAGATTCCAAGTAGAGGAACTTGAAGCTTGTTCGCATTGTTTATCAAAACAAGCTCTTCATTCAAATACGGCAGATATTCATATACAGACATGTATCCACCTAAAATAACTATTCCTGCATATTTATCAAGTTCTTTGGGTATTTTGTCTTTTTTAACATGAACAGTTTCGATTATATAACCATCAGACTCGAACAATTCCTTAAAATTTCCCAGAGTTTCGATCTCTGTATTTTGGATTGAGAGAATAATGCCTTTCAACTATAAGGGTGTTGAACTAATTCACTATATCTAGTTATTCCAGTATTAGAAAATATTTTTGTGAACAATAGTATTGGACAATTAAAAATCTACGCTCTTCTTAATTGTTTATATCTAAAACATCCTGTGGTATGATCATTGACCATCCCTACAGCTTGCATCATTGAGTAGCATATTTTCGATCCCAGAAATTTGAACCCTCTATTTCTAAGATCCTTGAAAATCATATCAGATTCTTTTGATGTGGATGGAACATCGCCGCACATTTTCCATGAATTTTGAATGGGTTTGTATCTTACAAAGTTCCAAATATAGGTATCAAAACTACCAAATTCTTTTTGGATCTTAATAAAAGCATTGGCATTGCTCACTGTAGCTTCGATCTTTTTCCTATTTCTAATTATTAATGGATTTAGACAAAGCTCCTTGATTTTCATATTATCATAATTGGCAACTACTTCCACGTCAAAATTGTCGAGTGCCCTTCGAAAGTCTTGGCGCTTATTTAGAATAATACGCCAGCTTAGACCTGCCTGCATTCCCTCCAATATCAAAAACTCAAATAGCTTCCTATCATTGTGAAGTGGAATTCCCCACTCTTTGTCATGATAGTCTATTTCAATTTGGTCTCTAGCCCATTCACATCTTGCATTCATTCTTACAAAACTAGATAATCTTTACTCATCATCATCATTATAATTCTAATCTTCCTAGAGATTGATTTTCTTGAATTTAGAAAAGGAATCCATTCTTAGATAAAAAATTGTTTCAAGATATTAATTCATCTCTTGAGAACTTGCCAGCAAGAATCCTACCGGGTTTTGATCTGTAACCTGGAATACCTACTCCAACGGCAATCATCGTATTCTTTCCCTTTGCATGAGGTGAAAAAAAATCTGTTACGGCGTCATCATAAAAAGTAGAACCTGAAGCACCAATTTTTTGATTATATGCAGATAAATAAATTCTGCCAGCCAATATGCCTGCTTCAAATTGACATAATCTGTATCCTCTATTGCCTAACTTATCCAGTATCGATTTGATGTTAGACAATATATAAAATACAGCACTTGCATCACTGAAGAGAGTTTGTTCTAGGCACAAGTATCCAGAGATATCTCTTTGGACGTTCGCTTTTAAGAGATCAATTGAATTATCATTTCGATTAAAAAAATATGCTCCTTTCTGCATGTTAGTTACATCATTTGCAATAAAATAGATATCCATGAAAGATTTTTTTTCACCAAAATCTGAAGGGGTGGATTCCGCTAAACTATACAGAATACTTGAGAGTTGTTCAAATGTAATAGGCTCTCTCAAAAATTTTCTGGTAGAACCCCTTAAGAGTATGACGTCAGAGAGCGACTGTCTATTGTTGAATATTGGTTCTATTTGTTTTGAAAACGATTTGACATAGTCGTCATTTGCATCTCCCATTTCTTTCATTAATTTTATAGAACGAGTCCATTGACACACTTCACCAGTTGAATTGAGTGATGATGCATTATGTAATTTCCAAATCTGGTCATATTCAACTTCTTTCCCATTTGAAATAGAAACGATATCTGGGACAAATTTAGAAGGATACTGGATCTTGTTAGGTTCTTGTTTAGACAAACCAATACCAATAGGTGCCAGAACTATCGCTGCTTCCTTTTTTTCTTCAAGACCTAACAATTCATTTACAAATTTGTCAACATATCCAGAAATCAATTTGGTATTCAAACCAAAGGAAGTTGCCGTGGCAATCAAATTCGCAACAATTACACCTGAATCCCAGAACCAATGTCGGTATGAACGGGCCTGATATTTCCAAGCATTTCGCCAGGCTATTGAACTAAGTATAATTGTGAAAGGTGAATTCGTTATTGTTTGTTCAAGTCCTGCAGCTTCAGATAAAAACTGTCTATAATCACCCTCTCTCAATCTCGTTAAAGAGAATTCACCGGGACAGAAATGATACACCCCTGCCTGTAATCCATCAATGTTTTCTGATACTATGTAGACTTCAATTGGGTATAGTGCACCAGTAGCAGGTGCTGCACGCATATAATATTTTCCATGCGGAAACTTGATTTGTCTTGTAATTCCTGAAGAAAAGAAAAGTAAAGACGATAATAGTTCGGTATTTATCTTTGGATTATCTGAAGCAGTGACTTGACTTGTCTCTTTCATGGTAATTACATTAAGTTTTGGCAATGGAAAATCAGTAGGCAGTGTAATAGATGGAATATTGGAATAAAATTTGAATGACTTTGGTTTATTATCCCAATCTAGGTAATGATTTGACAATCTAATACTCATTTGAGAATGCTTTGTTTCTTGATGATATTCTAACGCATATTTGATTTCTTCATTCAATTTAGTTTAGTTAATTAAGACAGACAAGCGTTATAATAGTTGATCCTGAGAATATTCACAAAATTCAATCAAGTTGAAGTATATAGTTGGTTGGCTGTAGCGATAATAAAAAAGTAACCACCATTTTTCCTTACCCACAAATTCCGTTTTAATAGCTGCCTAGCCCCAATTTGAAGTGATAGTAGATTCGAGAAAATTTAAATAGCTTATTAGAACAATATTTTCAATGACACTCTCAATAAATTGTAAGGATGCCGGCGATCCGGTTTGTTCTCACACGATGTACGGCGAGACAGAAGAAGAATTGCTCCAGAATGCAAAAGAGCACGGAATTAAGGTCCATGGATATACAGAAGAACAATGGAATGAGGAAATTTCAAAGAATTTAGAACATTTTAGAAAAATCATAAAGAAAACTTGAATAAACATTCAACATTAAACTAATAATATTCAAGTGGAACCATGGATTTTTTGTCGTTAAAGATAGAGTAACATCTGTGGTTTGGTCGGTCATTGAGAAATTATATCTTGGTTTAGTAAAACAATTGATGCCTATAATACCTATTATATACAATATACTTTTGGTAAGATTGCTTGAATTTCTACAATAGTTACTAGTAATCGAAAGAGTTAATATTGGTATTGTACTCATGAAAGCTAAAAATGTCTGAAGAAGGTATCGCCTCTCAGTTACTTCAAGAAAGTATTGGGAAAACAGTGCTTGTTAAATTAAAGGGGAGAAGATCAGTAAAGGGAAAAATCAAGGGTTTTGATAAACAAATGAATATCGTAATAACTGATGCCACAGAGGTAATAGAACAGCAGTCAAACGAAAATAATTCAGAAAAAGGGAAAGAGCAGGAGCAAGAATCTCAAGTTGGGGATGCGTTAATACGCGGAGATAATGTAATTACTATAGCAGTTCTATAAGATATCTTGATATTACTCGTAATTTAGGCTGCATAACTTATTGTGAAATTATTCCATATCTAACACTATTCTAATGATATGTATTTGATTTTCTGGAAACAATTTTGTTTTTTAGATAATTGACAGTTAATCAAAAATCTTTATTGCCTTATTGAATTGTTCAATAGTTAACGGTTCTACTTTTGCAAGTTGAATATTTTCTTTAACATGGTTAGGTTTCTTTTGTCCAACTAATGGTGCTAATACGTTTGGAGTTGATCTGGTAATTTGTACTATCTTTAGTAGTTGATTGTCATATCCCAAATAATCTGGTATTTTGGCGCCAAATAATTTTGTCTGTAATAACGGCACACTTGTGAAAACCCCAATGTTTAATTTATTGCAGGCTTGCAAGATAGTTAGGTTACTATCATTTCCTACCGATTGGTTCTTGAGTAAGTAAGCTTCTCTATACGCTAAATTGTACGGAAGTTGAATAAAACGGAATCCATGATTTTTTCCTCCTACTTCTTGTGCTATCTTCACCATTTCTTCTAATGAGAGATATCCTCTTTCGTTGTGAGAAATTCTAAAACAAGTCCACGTTGCCATTCCATAATAACTAATCTTATTTTTCGATCTATATTCTTCATAAACTTGAAAGACCTTTCGTATCATTTCATCAAACTCTTTTCTGTCTATATCCTCAACCCAGCTTTCATAAGCATTATGAACATAGACGAGATCAATTGTATCAAGTTGCATATTTGTCAACGATTTATCAATACACTTACGGATATAATTCGGGTTTAATACATTATAACCAGAGCTAATGTCTTTTGGTTCTATGACTCCCTGTGAAATAAACATATTTTGCATATATTCCAGAACGTCAACTGTTGGAAAATCTCCATCATTGGTAATGTAACCATTTTTTGTTGAAATAAATACTTGATCCCGTGAAATAATTCCTTCTTCTATTAGCTTTTTTATCGCATTTCCAATATTTTTTTCTGATTTCATGGAACGATAATTTATAGCAGTATCAATTACATTCACAGCTCCCGATTTTACTGATTCATAAACTGCGTTCTCTAAATCCCTATCATCTTCCGGTGTAATCTGACCCAGATACGTTCCTATTCCCAAACTCGATAAGTTCAAGTTATCAAACGAACGAAAGTGAGAGGCTGGAAAGCCATTTTTGATAGCATTTTCCATATACTTTTTTGTACCTTGGGGAGTTGCATGTCCATCAATAGCACGATATTCGCTGACCAATGATATAGAAGTATGATGTCCATTTTATATTTTAATTGAATATATCTATAGGCAAATAACGTTATATTTTAGATAGGTCTTTTTCATATTAATGGCCAATACAACCAAAGACTATTTCGCAAGTCTTTCAAAGGAAATTTTAAAAATAAGTCCTTCGCTAAGGTGGATTGCAATAGCTGACTCTGAGGGAAAAATACTCAATATAGCAAGAAGGGAAGGTCTCGATCCATTAATGAATCGGGAGGAAAACCAGGAATACGCACTTAATGCAATAACCAGACACAAATCTAGGCTAAAATTTGAAGATAAGTTGGGCAAACTGGTTTACTCATTAGGGAAATATGAAAAACTAGTAAGGATTGTTACTCCAATAAATAACAAATATTATATTTTACTTACAATTGACGTGGAAGAGTCCCATATTGATTCTATAATGAAGAACCAGATAATCCCAAAAATAACTGAAAATACGAAGTATTTTGAATAAGTTGAATTCAAGTCAACGTAAATCTTTGGCATTATTATGGATCCTTTCCAAATACTAATTTTATGAAATCATAAGGTTTTAAGCATCATCTGCTATAACTGAACCATGTATAGTAAAGATAAGATTGATAGCGCCAGCAGAGTAATCGACTCTGAAATCACAAGAGTGCTTTCTAATTCCTCATTAATAGGATATGGTGATTGTGCCGCATGTCATGTGTTATTTAAGCTGGTTAAAATACTGTCGGTAAGCGAATCTGATGCGGGAGATTTGTTATCTCAAGCATTATTTGAAGATTCACGATTAAATGACAGGTTCATCGAGATGGTAGAAAAAATACATATGAAGGAGAGAATGATGGGAATTCAATTTTCAATCAAGAGTAGAGAGGCAAAGGATAGATTTATTGACGCAAATCTAAAAAATGTTATCTCTGAGGTATCTTTTGATATCAAACAATATGGAAAAGAACTAGTCCTCAGAAAATTATTATTGTCGCTCGTTACAGTCCAGTTAGCACAAAATATAGGTGTAGATCATCATGCAGCCACTGAAGAGCTTTACTATTTTATGAAGAAAAATATAGACTCTGATGCTTTAATACATGAATTTATCACAAAATATCTAGCGTAGATAATGTCGTCCATTCATCATTCAAGATAAGAACATGCAAAAATCAATCTGTTTGGGTATTGGAATTTTATAAAAGCAAAGAAAGTTTCTATGTGGGCGCCTTTTGATCAAAAACATAAAAGATAGTCTTTATTTTCTCAATCTATGGAATATTCAAAACTTTGTGAATCTATATTCAATCTGAATAGCGATATACGTTATGTAGCGGTCATTGACGACACTGGATTGCCTGTTGCTGGTGGGATGAGAGGGGGTTTAGATTCTATCATGGATGAAAATAATGAGGAATTATATCTAACACATACAGCACTGCGTAAATCTATGCGAGAACGGTTTGACAACAACATGGGAAGATCAAGATTCGCATATGTTGAAAGAGAGAAGATATCAATTCTAACTTTTTATTTGGACAAATATATCTTACTTGTAACAATGGAGCCAAATATCAATTCTCATACTTCAATTGACATTGCAGAAGATATCTTGGATATGATAAATGGAAAAAAACAATGAAATATTTTAGTGACAGTAATTGCGCACTATATTTTTTTGCAATGTTAGGCTTGACAGTAAATTTTAGTTGTTCAATTTAGATTTCGGCTTTTCATTAATAATCCTTCTACTGGATTTATTCGGGACAGTAGTATTTGCCGTAACCGGTGCGCTCAGGGCAATAGAACACAAATATGATATTGTGGGTA